>DATCGT010000257.1:0-35182 GCA_036508775.1 Tepidiformaceae bacterium
AGGGGGCGCAGGTACCGATCACCGGACTTGTCCTTGATCTCTTTCGCGAGGTCGATCACGTAGTCGCCGGGATAACCGTCCTTAGGGATGTCAACGTCACGGTCGAATAGCTGCTGGTAGCGGGCGTACAGCGTGTCACCAAAGGTGTCCGTCTGGGTGCCGGCGTCATTTACATAATATTCGCGGGCAACTTCGTAACCAGCAGCCCCAAGGGCAGATGCGAGGGTGTCACCGATGGCCGCGCCGCGACCGTTGCCCACGTGCAGGGGGCCGGTCGGGTTCGCCGATACGAATTCGATCTGCGCCTTGTGCCCGGCGCCGAGCGTGAGATTGGCGTAACTCGGGCCCGTGCGAATGACGTGCTCGACCTGTTGCTGGACGAATTGCTGCGACAGGCGGAAGTTGAGGAAGCCAGGAGGTGCCACCTGGGTCGGGTCAACCGCGGGGTCGGTCGGCATGTGCCGGGCGATTGTCCGAGCGATTTCGATGGGGGTCTTCATTGCGGCGCGCGCGAGTCGAAGAGGAAGCGCGCTGGCGAAATCGCCGTTTGCGCCGTCCTTTGGCCGTTCGATCGTGTCTCCCGGGACAGGGAGGTCGGGCAGTTCCCCGGCGGCGACCGCCGCTGTTACTGCCGCTGCAAGCAGCGAGCCGAGATGGGCACGGATATCACGCGTATCGGGCATCGGACGTACAGAGTAGTGGGAACGAGGGGTTTTGCGCGACTCCTGTCAGCGCTGATCGAATGGGAACCCACCGCGGCGGGCAAGGGCGGCCACTTCTTGAGCGGCTTCCTCAGCGTGAGTGATCACGTCAGCGGGGTACGAATACTTCTTCTGGTGAAGTTCAAATTCGTCTGCGTCGAGCAGTTCCACGCAGCCGTTGGGGCGTATCGCGACATCGAGGTCGAGGTCCACGTAGGTCAACTGGCAGCCATCGAAGCGAGGTGGCGTCGTGATGTTGCAGTACCAGAGCGCGAGGTCGCAGCCAGGCCGGGCGAGGCGAAAGACGTTGTACCAGCGGTCGCGCCAGAAGTAGACGAGCGTGTCGTAGGGGGACCGGAACTCACCGCGGCTCGTGTAGATCGGGGTACGCGCGCGGTACCGCGCCTTAATCAGGACTCCGTCATCGGAGATGACCCGAAATGGCTGGATCCAGTGCGCGGCACCGTCGTACTTGTTCGCGCGAAGGAGAATGCGAGACCCGGCGACAGCGAGCGGCAGTACCGGGCTTTCCATGTTGGGATGATACACAGGCATACCCGGCGAAAGCAGAATGCTTACGTGAAGTTAGGACGACTTTACGGAGGCGACGCGCCCCTAATTGTTGGCGAAAAGGATCCCGGAGATGATTCCTCCGGCGATTGCCGCGAGGCCAAGGACGAGACACAGCGTCACCTGCAACGGGCTGAAACGGTCACGCACGTCCTGGTGCGGGGGCGCGACGTTCGGGTCTGTGGCAGTGGCGTGCGCATCAGCCATCGGGCAACTCCAGACGTGGTGTCCCTCTATCTTCGCCCGTTTACCGGCACCGCGCATCTGCCTGATAGGCGCGGAGGGATCACCCAGCCACGGAGCTCCGGCGCCCAGGAACTTGTCATCGAGGCCATCGACATTCGAAAGACGTATGACACGAGCGGCATCGAGTGTTTCCGTCGCCGAAGCGCTCCAGTTCGAATAGCCTGCCGGGAGCGAAAGGGGCTGATGTTTCAGCAGCCCAGGCTAGAACGCTAGCTCCCCCTGGCCAACGCCTGGGCGGCATTGATGTCGCGCTCCGCGTCGACGCGGCCGAAGTTGGTCGGGCTCCCGGTCCTTATTCGGATTCGGTCCCGGCGCACTGCCGCGCGCCACGTAAAGTACTCCTCGCGGAAGAGGGCTTCTGGTCCGGGGTCGGCGACTGCCGGGCCAGGGAATATGGTGACGACGTAGTTGATTTCCATGATGACGTCCCTGCTTGTGCAATACTTCACAACCACCGTAGCAGTTCACGTCGCGTGAAATACACCGAGCCGGTAAATATTCAAGATGGTGATAGGTGGGTAAGGTCAGACCCATCGCCAGAGGGTCAAGAGGTACCCATCGGGCCCCATTAACTGGCATTCGCGGGTGTCATCGACGTCGCAGGGGCCTTCAACGGCGAGACCGCCCAGCCGGAGGCCGCGGGCGTAGGCGTCGTCGACGTCCGCAACCTCGATTCGAATTTCCGCGCCAATGCCACGGGCAACCCCTTCGTTCCGCAGGGCGTTGTACCAGGGGTGGCCGCGATAGCTGTCTTCATCGTGCAGGACGATCTGCGAGCCGTTGATGCTGAGCGAGGCATAGCCGGGATGCAGCTGTTCAACGGTCATGCCGGCGACAACTTCGAGGAAGCGGGCGAGGCCCGCGATATTGGTGGTCCAAAGGGAAAGTCCGAGGCTCGATCCGTCAGCCATATCCGTTCCTCAACTGCATCCCTCATGTAACCATCGGTCAAGTGCCAAGGGAACCTATTGTCATAACGATGTCGCTTGAGCCGAAAGTCGACGACACGGGACCCTTTCTTGTTCAAACGGGGCGGAATTTCGGGATGGCAACATCGGAGTGCCGCTCCCATTCGAGACGCACGCGCATCCCAACACGGATCTCCTCGTTTCCGACGCCGACGATGTTCGTGGGCAACTGGGGCCCTTCGTCCAACTCGACGATGGTCACGTTGTAGGGGATATCGGCGACAAAACCGGGATGGTAGCGCTGATGCATGATGCCGAACGAGCGAACGGTGCCGGTGCCCGCAGCGGCCTCCCAGGTGAATTCCGACGAGAGGCATTCGTCGCAGTGCTGGCGTGCGGGGAGTCGGAAGGCGCCGCACCCGCCGCACTTCATCAGCAAGAGTTCGCCACGCATTGCGGCGTCGAAGAAGGGTTGTGATTGTTCATCTGGCTCGGGGATGGGTTTCGCCGGGGTGTCCTGTGTCATGCCTCGCTCCGGTGGGGGCTGAGGACGAGCGCGGCATGGTAGCTGAGGCTGCCGCCGTTTCCGGTGCAGAGGATGAGGTCGTTCTTCACCTGGCGGTCCGCGCCGGCGCCGCGGCCCTGGATGATGGCCTCACTGAGCGGGGTCATGCCCCACATGTAATACCCGGAGAGCTCGCCACCACCGGTGTTCGTGGGGAGTGACCCGCCAGGTCCGAGCTTGCCGTCCTCGACGAAGGGGCCGCCTTCGCCTTTTCTACAAAACCCGTAGTCCTCGAGGGTGACGAGCACTGTGTAGGTGTAGCAGTCGTAGAGTTCACAGACCGTGACGTCCGCGGGACCCACGCCCGCCATCGCGAAGGCGGTCTTCGCCGCAATCGCTCCTCCTGTTTCAGTCTCCCAGGTGGTCCCGGCACGCCGTGAATCGCCGGGATGCCCCTGTCCCATCCCCCAGACGTAGACGGGCGGATTCGGCATGTCGCGGGCGATAGCAGCGGGGCTCACAATTACGGCGACCGCGCCATTGGAGACCAGGCAGCAATCCAACAGGTGGAGGGGTTCGACGATCCACCGTGAGGCGTGGTAATTCGCGAGGGTGATGGGGTCTCGCATCTGCGCGAGCGGGTTCTTAGTCGCCCAGGCGCGCTGGCCGACCGCTATGATGCCAAGCTGCTCCTGTGTGGTCCCGTACAACGCCATATGGCGCCGGGCGGCGAGAGCGTATGGGGTATTGGTGCCGAAATACCCGGAGGCCGGGTAGAGGCCGCCCATCCCGCGGGGTCGGGACTGGCTCCCAGCGGCGCCCCCATAGGCCGCACCCGCTGAAGTGCCCGCTTTCAATGGCGCATCGGCGAAGACGCAGACCACGTGTGTGGCCATCCCCGCAGCAATGGCCATTGTGGCGTACTGCACCATCTGGGCAGCGGTCGAACCGGCGCCGTTCATGTGGTTCATGAGCCGCAGGTTCTTCATCCCGAGGTAGTTCTGCAGGCCGAGGCCAATACCGTTGCTGATGCCTGCGTTGACCAGGAGGCCGTCGACCTGGAGCTTTTGGAGGCCGGCATCGGCGATGGCAAGGCGGACGGCGTCGGCCGCGAGTTCAGTTTCGGACTTTCCGAAGACGCGCCCCATGGGGGTCATGCCGAGGCCTGTGATGGCGGCGACGCCGCGAAGCGGGTGTCGTGGCATTGGTGGCGCTTCCTTACGACGGGATTCTAGCGCAGCCCGGGCGGATCGAGGGAAGCGAGTACCCGGAAGCGGGAGCATATCCCGGGTGCTATCAACTGGCGGTGGATTGCTGACCCATGAGACTTCACAATTAGAAGATGAGTTACCGCGTCGGGATCATCAACGTCACCGGGTTCGCGGGCATGGAAGCTGCCCGTTTATTGTGGGGCCATCCCCAGGCACACATCGCTTCGGTGACGGGCCGTTCGCTTGCGGGTCAGAAGCTCGGAGAAGCGTTTCCGCACCTCGCTTGCTATGAGGACCTGACCATCACCGACGGCATCGAAGGGGAAGTCGACATCGTCTTTTCGGCGATGCCGACGGCAGCAAGCGCGGCGGCGTGCGAGCCATTCGTTCGCAAAGGGATCCCGGTCATCGATATTGCCGCGGACTTCCGCCTGAAAGACCCGGCTGAGTTCGAGAAGTGGATGGGACAGCCTCACCCGGCCCCCGACCTGCTGCCGCAGGCTGTCTACGGGCTGCCAGAGCTGAACCGCGCGGCTATCGCCGCATCGAGGCTAATCGCGAACCCCGGGTGCTACCCCGCTGCGTCCATTCTCGCGATGGCGCCGGCTTTCGCCGCGGGACTTGTCGAGTCCCAACTCATCGTTGACGCGAAGTCCGGCATCTCGGGCGCCGGGCGCGCTACAGGCGGCGGGTATTCCTACAGCGACGTGAACGAAGACGTCTCGGCCTACAAGATCGCGAATCACAACCATCAGCCGGAGATCGCCCAGGAACTGGCGGCTCTGCGCAAGGCTCCCGCGCCGCGGGTGACATTCGTCCCTCACCTGGTCCCAATGACCAGGGGCATCCACGCGACCTGTTATGCACCGCTGCGGGCGGGCGTTACCGATAGCGATGTCCAGGGTGTCTATCGTGACTTCTATCGCGATGCGCCGTTCACGCGGGTTGTTGACACACCGCCGCATACGAAGCACACGCAGGGCAACAACATGTGCCTCGTCCATGCGGCGGTGGACTCGCGAAACGGGATGCTGGTCGCGATCGGGGTTCTGGACAACCTGGTGAAGGGCGCGGCCGGCCAGGCAATCGAGAACATGAACCTGGTGCTGGGGCTGCCACAGACGGCCGGCCTGGACATGCCGGCGATCTACCCGTGAGCCTGCCCGACGTCGACCCGGAAGGCCTCGCGACCACGCCGAGAGGATTCAGCGCCGGTGGCGCCTACGCCGGTATCAAGACCTACGGCGAAGGCAAGCTGGACGTTGCCCTTCTCGCTTCGGATAGGCCGTGCGCGGTAGCCGGGGTGTTCACGAAAAGCATCATGCACTCCGCCCCTGTCGACCTCGACAAGGATCACCTCGACGACGGCAAGGGACAGGCGGTCGTGGTGAACAGCGGCGTCGCGAACGCAAGCACTGGATCGCGCGGCATGGATGACGCCCGCACGATGGCGCTCGTCGCGGCGCGTAAGCTTGGGCTGGACCCGCGAGACGTCTTCGTCTGCAGCACCGGCGTAATCGGTAAGTTCCTGCCGCTGGAGCGCATCGAGAAGGGGATCGCGGCTGTTGCGCTAACCCCGGAGGGCGGAGAGGACTTCGCCCGGGCGATCATGACGACGGACACGCGGCCGAAGCACGGGGCGGTGCGTTTTGGGCCGTACACGCTCGGCGGCTGCTGCAAGGGCTCGGGGATGATCCACCCGAACATGGCCACGATGCTCGCCTTCCTGACAACCGACGCCCCGGTCAACCAGCGCTTCCTCCAGGATGAGTTGCGCCACGCCGTTGACCGCTCCTTCAACCTGGTGTCGGTCGATGGCGATACGAGTCCCAGTGACACCGTCCTCCTGTTCGCGAATGGGGCCGCGGGCGGCGAGACCATTCATCGCGGGTCATCCTATGCGGCCGAGTTCAGCGCTGCCCTGGAAGCTCTGACCATCCACCTTGCCAAAGAAGTAGCACGGGACGGCGAGGGGGCAACCAGGCTCATCGAGGCATCAGTGACTAACGCTTCGAGCGTCGAAGATGCGCGGAAGCTCGTTCGCCTGCTGACGACTTCATACCTGCTGAAGAGCGCCGTCCACGGCGCCGACCCGAACTGGGGCCGGATTGTCGCCGTGCTCGGCCGGGCCGAGGTGCGAGTCCGTGAGGAACTGGTCACCGTCGACCTGTGCGGTCACCGCGTCTTCCAGGGCGGCCAGCCGACCGCTTTCAATGAGGCTGTCGTCGCGGAAGCCATGAAGGGTGACACCGTCACTATCGCGGTCGACCTCGGGGCGGGCCCGGCCACCGCCACGGGCTGGGGATGCGACCTGACGGCTGAATACGTGTCAATCAACGCGGACTACCACACATGAGCGGCCCGCTGGTTATCAAGATTGGCGGGAGCACGCTCGGATCGGCGGACTCGGCGTTCCGGGATATCGCGAGTCTGGCAAAGTCC
This sequence comes from Tepidiformaceae bacterium, assembly GCA_036508775.1. Classification (GTDB taxonomy): domain Bacteria; phylum Chloroflexota; class Dehalococcoidia; order Tepidiformales; family Tepidiformaceae; genus JBGPOS01. The sequence continues at coordinate 6,584 of DATCGT010000257.1, forward strand.
GGACAGGTGCCTATTGTCGTACACGGCGGAGGAGCGGAAGCGAGCCGCTGGCTCGACCGCATGGGAATCGTCTCTCGGTTTGAACGCGGGCTACGCGTCACCGACGAAAACGTCCTGCCGGTCGTGGTTGCCGTCTTCGCGGGACTGGTGAACAAGCGCATCGTGGCGGCCATAAACGCTGCCGGTGCGACCGCAGTTGGCCTCTGCGGTGCGGATGGACGGATCCTGGAGTGCTCGTTGGCGGACCCGGAGCTCGGCTTCGTCGGGGAACCGCGGCGTGTACGGACGGAGGCCATCGTCGCCCTGCGGAGTGCAGGGATCGTCCCGGTCATCGGACCGATCGGTTTCGTGCCGGGCGAGGCGGCCGACCAGCTGGTAAACGTCAATGCCGACACCGTCGCCGGGAACATCGCCGCCGGGCTTGCCGCGGAGAGCGTGGTCTTCCTCACCGACGTTGAAGGCGTCCTCGGAGCAGAGGGGACGCTGAGGCCCGCCCTCACGGCTGCTGAGGTTCGTGCGCTCATCGCTGATGGGACGATCAGCGGCGGTATGATCCCGAAGGTTGAGGCCTGTCTTCACGCAGTATCGCTCGGGGTGCGGGCACAAATCGTCGACGGGCGCCGTACCGGGGCGCTTTTGACGCGTGTCGGCAGCGGCACAACGTTCAGCGCCTGACTCTGCCGCCAAACACCGCGAACTCACTCGTCGAACGGCCGGGTATGCGCCTACGATGAGTCCCTTCGACAACAAAGGCATCGCCGCCGAATGGAGCATGAACCAATGACCGCATCCGACTGGATCGCCGAAGAGCACCGCTACCTGTTCCAGAACTACGGGCGCCAGCCCGTAGTGATCGAGCGCGGCGAGGGCACGCGTGCCTGGGATGCCGACGGCAAGGAGTACCTCGACTTTGTCGGTGGGATCGCGGTCAACGTGCTCGGGCATGCGCACCCGGTCGTGGCCGATGCGCTCGCGAAACAGTCGCGGCAGCTGATCCACACGTCGAACCTGTTCTACACCGAGCCGATGATCGAACTCGCGAAGCTTCTCGTGGAGAACTCGTGCCTCGACCGGGTGTTCTTCTGCAACTCGGGCACCGAGGCGATCGAGGCCGCGATCAAGCTCGCACGCCGGTGGGGCCACGACACCAGGGACGGCGCCTACGAGATCATCAGCATGAACGACGGCTTCCACGGCCGGACGATCGGCGCGGTGGCGGCAACGGGAACGGCGCGCTACCGCGAGCCGTTCGAGCCGATGCCGGGCGGCTTCACCCACGTCCCGTGGAATGACCTGGATGCCGTGAAGGCGGCCACCAACCCTCGCACGGTAGCGGTGCTGCTCGAGCCAATCCAGGGCGAGGGTGGCGTGAACATGCCCGCGCCGGGATTCCTCAAAGGCATTCGAGATTGGTGCGACAGCAACAACCTCCTGCTGATCTTCGACGAGATACAGACAGGTGTCGGCCGGACCGGCAGCCTCTGGGCATACCAGCAGGAAGGCGTCGAGCCGGATGTCATGACCCTGGCGAAGGGTCTCGGCGGGGGGGTGCCGATCGGCGCGATGCTGGCGCGGGAGGCCATTGCCGCTCACCTCGTCCCGGGCGACCACGGGACGACCTTCGGCGCGAACCCTCTTGCGACCGCGGCGGGGCTGGCGACAATGCGCTATGTCATCGAGAACGACCTGCCCGGGCAGGCTGCGAAGGCCTCGGAGCGACTGCTGACCCGGTTGCGATCAATCGAAGACCGGGTGCCGCTGGTTACAGAAGTGCGGGGCAGGGGCCTGTTGCTTGCGGTTGGGCTGTCCAGGGACTGTTCGGCGGACGTGGTTGTAGCCTGCCGGGAGCGGGGACTGCTGGCAAACAACGTCCGGCCAAATGCGGTGCGGTTCATGCCTCCGCTCAATACGACGGACGATGAAATCGACCGGGCATGCGAGATCTTCGAAGAGGCGCTCCTGGCCGTGTCGGCGCCGCCAAAGTAGGCGAGCGGTCCGCTGGATCATGGATCCCGGGTGATCGATATTGCGGATGAGGTGGCGCAGACATGGCAGCAGGTGGTATCGGGCTCATAGTGATCACGCTGGTGGGCATCGGGATGGCGGCGATCGGCTGGCTGGGGTGGCTCGAACGGCTTCCACCGAACCACTTCGCGGGGATCCGAACGCCGTTTACGATGCGCAGCCCGGAGAACTGGTACCGGACACACCATGCGGCCGCCCCGTTGCTCATCTTCGGCGGCATTGCCGTCGTTGCGGTTGGGATTTCGTGCATCCCGTTTGCGGTGGCCGACAAGCTGCCGGTCGGATTCGTGCGCGTGGTCATGTCCGCCCAAGTGGGCATGGTCCTGGCGAGCGCATTTGTCTCGTGGAAGGTTGGCGTTAGCGCGGCGAAACGGGGCAAGTAGAGATATCAGGTTCCCCGCTGCACGGTGCGGGGAGATACTGGACCAACGTAAATACTCCTGAAACAGGATTTGCCCGTGCCGAAACTGGTGCTCGCCTACTCGGGTGGTCTCGATACCACTACCGCCATCAAGTGGCTTTCCGTCGAACAGGGCTATGACGTCATCGCCCTGAATATCGACGTTGGGAAGAGCCGCGAACAACCCGTTGTGGAATCACGCGGAATGGCGGTCGGTGCGCTAAAGGTCAGAGTCATCGACGCGAAAGAGGATTTCATCCGGTACTTCGCATTCCCCGCACTCGCTGCGGGAGCGGTCTACCAGGACGCCTATCCGCTCGCCACGGCCCTGGCGCGGCCTCTCATGGCAAAGCTGCTGGTGGACGTCGCGCACGAGGAAGGCGCCACGGCTGTGGCACACGGGTGCACGGGTAAGGGTAACGACCAGGTGCGCTTCGACGTCGGCATCATGACGCTCGACCCGAAGTTGAAAATCGTCGCGCCGACGCGCGAGAACGCGATGGCGCGCGAATATCAGATTGAGTACTTGAAGGAGCACGGGGTGGACATCCCGTGGGCTGCGAAGGGGCCGTTCAGCATCGACGAGAACCTCTGGGGCCGCAGCTGCGAAGCTGGAGTGCTGGAGGATCCGTGGCAGGAGCCGCCTGCTGAAGCGTATGAGTGGACCCGCTCGGCGGAAGATGCTCCAGCGGAACCCACGTATCTCGAGATCGGCTACGAGCACGGCATGCCGGTCACGCTAGATGGCGAGGCGATCACCGCCGTTGCCATGGTGGAGCGACTTAACGAGCTGGGCGGAATCTACGGCGTGGGCCGGATTGACCACATCGAAGACCGGCTCGTGGGCATCAAGAGTCGCGAGATCTACGAGTCGCCCGCGGCGGTGGTCCTTCACACGGCGCATCGCGCACTCGAGGCGATGACGCTCTCCAAGCAACAGATCAAGCTCAAGAAGGTCATCGCCACTGAATACGCGGAGTTGATCTACAACGGCCTCTGGTTCAGTGCCCATCACCAGGACATCGCCGCGTATGTCGCCAGCACACAGCGGCATGTCACCGGGACGATCCGGGTGCGCCTGCAGCGCGGCCAGGCCACCGTGGTGGGCCGCAAGGCGACAGAGTCGCTCTACGACCGGTCGCTTGCCACCTACGACCGTGGCGACACCTATGACCAGACGGCCGCCGTGGGCTTCATCAACATCTGGGGCCTGCAGACCCGTGTTCAGGCACAAACGCAGCTCCTGACCGGCGGGCAGGAGACCCTGAAGATCGCGATGCACCAGGAGGAAGGCGCGTGACGGACGTGTCAGAGCAGGCGGTAACAGTTCGCTACGAAGGCGGAAATGCGCAGACCGAACTGTGGGGTGGTGCCCAGGCGAACTTCGTCGTCTCGGGGGCCGGTGAGCACCAGCACGAGGTCGCCGTTCTCCTGCCGGAAGCCGTCGCCTCCTACCTGGCGCAGACACTCGGGCGAGATGACAGCGCTGAGTTTCATATGGTCGCCGCGCGCGAAGCGGGCGCGGCGTACCTGGAAAGCCTGCTCAAGGCGGGGAAGCACATCGCCCCGTTCCTTATGCTTGCCAGGGCGGAGCTGGATGGTGACGCGGGACTCCTCGCAACGGTGAAGGCGCGGCTGCACGCATAAGCTGGTGGTGACATGACCCTCGCTGGCGGGGCTGACTGGTGGCGCCGAGCGGTCTTCTATCAGGTCTATCCGCGGAGTTTCCAGGACACGAACGGCGACGGTATCGGCGACCTGCAAGGGATCATCGACCGTCTCGACTACCTGAACGACGGCACTGACCGTTCTCTCGGCATCGACGCGATCTGGCTCTCACCGACGTATCCCTCTCCCATGAAGGACTTCGGGTACGACGTCTCGGACTATTGCGACGTCAGCCCGGAATTCGGCGACCTCACGACGATGGACCGGCTGATCGCGGAGTCTCACCGCCGCGGGATCCGGGTCCTACTGGACTACGTTCCTAACCACACCTCGGACCTCCACCCCTGGTTCATCGAGGCTCGCCAGTTGCGCGAGAGTCCAAAACGGGACTGGTACGTCTGGCGGGATGCCAGGCCCGACGGCGCGCTCCCGAACAACTGGCGATCGGTGTTCGGTGGTTCTGCCTGGGAGTACGACGTGGGAACGGCCCAGTACTACCTGCATTCCTTCCTGGTGGAGCAGCCGGACCTCAACTGGCGCAACCCGGAGGTCGTGGCCGCGATGCACAACGTCCTTCGCTTCTGGCTGGGGCGCGGGGTCGACGGCTTCCGGATCGATGTTGTTGGGATGATCCTGAAGCATCCCGGGCTGGCGGATAACGTTGAGGACCCGGTATGGGAGCCGGGGGCCGCGTTCTCCCGGTACCTTTCGCAGAACAACCGGAATTACCCGGACGTCTTCGAGGCGGTGCGTGGGATTCGATCGGTGTTGGACGAATTCCCCGGGACGATGGCGGTCGGTGAGGTTTCCGGCACGGCGGAGGAACTGGCGCACTTCTACGGCGATAGTGCACTGGATGGGCTGCAGCTGGCTTTCAACTTCAGGCTGATCTGCGAAGTTGAGCCCACTCCGACCCCGTGGACGGCAGAAGCGATCCGGCGGGTTGTGAACGCATCCGAAGCCGTCTTACCAGCCGGGGCCCAGCCATGCTTCGCGCTGAACAACCATGACCAGCCCCGCTTCATCAGCCGGCACGACAGCGACGGACACGGCAGGGACCGCGCGCGCGGAGCGGTGCTCCTCCTGCTTGGTCACCGATCAACGCCGTTCCTGTACTACGGCGAGGAGGTCGGGATGGGAAACGTCGACATCCCGGAGGAGCGGTTACGTGACCCGGCACGGATCCTCACCATCGGCCGCGATCCTGAGCGGACTCCGATGCAGTGGGACGGGACCGAATCGCGTGGCTTCTCCGAGGCGGAGCCGTGGCTGCCCTACGGGCCGCGGACCACGAACGTCGCGGCCCAGGTCGACGCCCCGGACTCCATGTTATCGCTGTACCGGCGCGCGCTGCGTGTCCGGCATGACCAGCGTGTACTCACCGAGGGCACGTACCACGAGTGCGCAGCCCCGGACGGCGTGTTCGCGTTCATGCGCGAGGCGGCCGGTTCGGCCCCCGTGTTCGTTGTCGTCAATACGACCGGTGAGGCGGTCACGGTCCGGCCTTTTGACAGCCCGTGCGAGGTACTTGTCGCCTCTGACCTGTCGAGGGAACGATACTTTGCTGACGGCGACGTCACGGTCGAGGCATTCGGTGCCGCCTGGGTCGCCCGCCGCTGAGCGAGCCGAATGGTATTCTCGACGCATGCCTGAACGGCGACGTATCCCGGTAGCCCTGGAAGACATCCCTTCCGTTCCTTCGTCCGGTGAGGACGAGGCGGAAGAGCCGTGTGACTGCCCGAGGCTCGATTCCGTGGACTGGAACGAGGTCGAGAGCGATTGGGGCGACATAACGTTCTTGCGGAGCGCAACGAACGCGGTGCTCGGCGTACCGGTCGGTTATGCGGGGACGCGAGACGCGTTGCGGGCGAAGGCAGCGGCGCTCGGCGCGAGAATCCCTGAGGATGCGATGCTCCTGATGGGCGCGGGTCAGTTCCGGCGCCCGGTCATGCTCGAAGTGGAAGGCCTCGACCCGTCAACGAGGGGTGTCTGGGCTCCCGGAGGCGTGGCTTACACCCGACTCCTGCCGGCCCCATGGGGTGAGCTGAAGAAGCTCGTGAAGGAAACCGAGTCGATGGCGACCGCGAAATACGGGCGGCGACCGGACGGCGTCTGGGTCTGGTACCTGACCTGCCGCATCTGCTCGGCTCAGCGGAGTTTCGAGACGCTCATCCTGGCGCACTATGGGACGCGAAGGTGAGCGATTGGGGCGGGCCCGGATGACGGTTTCGGCGATGTTCGGCTACGATGAGGATGCGCCGGCAACCTGCCGGCCAAGGGTTACGCCGGTGACCAGTCACAGGGGATTCGCATTTCGAGATCCACGACACCTGTCGCTGGGCCGTTGCGTTTGCCCGCCCGGCCTCTGCCTTACACCGCCCCGCGGCGAGTAGCCGGCGGGGCGTCTCCGAAGCCCAACCTCTCGTTTTCCCATCCCGGGCAACAAACCCGATACCTACGAATGTCGAGGTGCTCGATCGTGGCAGATCGCTATGACCCCAATGCAGTCGAATCAAAGTGGCAGGCGCGATGGCTGACCGACCGGCTCTACCACGCTCCTGACGAGGACCCGCGGCCCAAGTGGTACGCGCTGACGATGTTCCCCTACCCCAGCGGTGACCTCCATACCGGCCACTGGTATGCGATGGTCCCGAGCGACGTGGCGGCGCGGTATCACCGCATGCTCGGCTACAACGTGATGTTCCCGATGGGTTTCGACGCCTTCGGTCTCCCCGCCGAGAACGCCGCCATCAAGCACGGCATCGACGTCACGGAGTGGACCAACACCAATATCGAGCGGATGCGCGGCCAGCTCCACAAGATGGGCGCCAGTTTCGACTGGGAGCGCGAAATCGTGACCTGCGACCCGGACTACTACCGGTGGACCCAGTGGTGGTTCCTGCAGCTCTACAAGAACGGTCTTGCCTATCGTTCCCTGGCGGCGGCGAACTGGTGCCCGGGTTGCCAAACCGTGCTCGCGAACGAGCAGGTCGTCGATGGGAAGTGCGAGCGCTCCGACGACATTGTCGAGCGACGGATGCTGACCCAGTGGTTCTTCAAGATCACCGCCTACGCGGAGGAACTGCTGCGTTTCGATGGGATGCAGTGGCCGGAGCGTGTGAAGACGCTGCAGACGAACTGGATCGGTCGTTCGGAAGGGGCGCTGCTCGACTTCAAGGTTGACGTCGAGGGCATCACAGAGCCCGTGACGGTGTTCACAACGCGCCCGGATACGGTGCACGGTGTGACCTTCATGGTCCTGGCGCCCGAGCACCAACTGGTGGATCGGATTACCACGCCCGCGCAACGGGCGGAAGTCGAACGCTACGTGCAGGCGACTCGACATCAGACCGAGATAGAACGTCTCTCGACCGAGAAGGAGAAGTCCGGCGTCTTCACGGGGGCCTATGCCGTCAACCCGTTCAACGGGAAGCGCTTCCCGATCTGGATCGCGGATTACGTGCTGGTGACATACGGCACCGGGGCCGTCATGGCGGTACCCGCCCACGATCAGCGTGACTTCGACTTCGCGAAGAAGTACGGACTGGAGGTCATCCCGGTCTTCGACTCGGAGGAAGTAGACGTAACGAAGCCGCTGGTGCAGGCGATCCCGCACGGCAGGAGGATGGTGAACTCCGGGCCCTTCGACGGGACGCCGGACGCCGAGGCGGTCGCGAAAGTCATCGCATATGCCGAGCAGACGGGGTTTGGGCGCGGCACGGTCAACTTCCGTTTGCGCGACTGGTTGATCTCGCGGCAGCGCTTCTGGGGTGCGCCCATCCCGATCGTGCACTGCGAGGAGCATGGGATCGTCCCCGTCCCCGAGGACCAACTGCCGGTGAAGCTGCCGGAGAAGGTAACCTTCGGAGCTTCCGGACAGAGCCCGCTCTCGCTGATCGATGGGTGGGTGAATGTTCCCTGTCCGATCGATGGGAAGCCGGCACGGCGCGAGACGGACACGCTGGACACGTTCATGTGCTCGAGCTGGTATCAGATGCGCTATATCGACCCACACAACGCTGAACGCCCCTTCTCAGCGGAGATGGCGCGACAGTGGTTGCCCGTCGACCAGTACACGGGCGGAGTCGAGCACTCCGTCATGCACCTGCTCTACACCCGCTTCTTCTGGAAGGCAGCGAGGGACATGGGGATCGTCGAGGGAGGCGAGCCTATGATCCGGCTGTTCAACCAGGGCGTTATCCTGGGGCCTGACGGAAACCGCATGTCCAAGAGCCGCGGCAACGTCGTGGCTCCGGAGGAGCAACTGGACCAGTGGGGCACGGACGCGTTCCGCTGTCAGTTGATGTTCATTGGCCCATGGGACCAGGGTGGCCCCTACAACCCGACGGGCATGGCCGGGATCGTGCGCTGGCTGCACCGCGTGTGGTCGCTCGCCACGGAAACGCCCGTCCTGGCCGATCGTCCGCAGTCGGCCGAGGCGGTCGCACTGCGACGCGCGACGCACAAGACAATCCAGGCCGTGACAACCGAGATGGAGAACTTCCGCTTCAACACGCTGATCTCGCGGCTGATGGAGCACAGCTCAGTGTTGCAGCGAACGAGAGAAGCGGCCGGTCCGGTCGATCGCGTGTCCTGGGAAGAAGCGATCAACGCAATGCTCCGGATGGTGGCGCCGCTGGCGCCGCACCTGGCAGAGGAACTCTGGGCGCAACGTGGGGGCGGCTACAGCATCCACTTCCAGTCGTGGCCGTCATACGACGCCGCGCTGGCCAAGGATGAGAGCGTAGAACTGGTCATCCAGGTCAACGGAAAGGCACGCGCGACCCTACAGCTCCCGCTGGGGGCGAGCAAAGAAGAAGCAGTGGCTCAGGCGCTCGCGCTTCCTCGCGTGAAGGAGTGGCTGGCCGGCAACGAACCGAAGCGGACGATCCACGTGCCGGACAAGCTGCTCAATCTCGTCGTGTGATGCCCTAAAACAGCAGGGTCAAGCGATAGTAAAGTAGACCGTATCTTCAACGACCCACGTATTGAGGGTCTTGTTGGCGCGCTTGGCGGCGCGGCTAATACGAAGCGCGATTCCGCGTGAGGTCTCGCCGCGGTTCGGTACAAGCTTGCCCACTTTGCCGGGCCCGACACTCTCCACGTACTTTTCGTATTCGCGCATGCGAGCCGCGAGACGGCCGGTCTGGCGGCTAGGACGCGGGGCTTCGGTTTCCTTGACAACGGTGAATTCGGCCACGACTGATGCCTCCTGATCGCCCCAACAAGCGGGGCGAAAATCTCAAACTAGCGAACGGTACCAATTCCGGCATCCTTGCGAGCCGAAAGCGGTGTGGGAAACAGTATACCAATCAGAGCTGCAACCGTCAGGAAAGAAGTTAGCGCTACCACGCTTCCAGTGGTCAATTAGCGTCGTTCTTGCAGACTGCTAAGGCTCTTTCCGACCGAGTCGAGGAATGCCTGGAGCTGACTTTCGAGGCGTCGTAGCACCTCAAGTGAGTACTCATCGGCGTCGTCGAGTTGCTTACTGGCGGCCTCAGCGGCTTCGCTAAGGTGAGCAGCAGCCGTCGCATCGGCTTCCGCCACCGATTGGCGTGCACGCGATTCCGCATCGATGAGCATCTGCTGGCTTCGTTCCTGCGCCTCGCGAACGATGGAACTCTGTTCAACCAGCCTCATGCGCTCAGCCTCAGCATCATGCAGAGTGCGCTTTGCGATGTTATGGGCATCGTTCGTGATCTGATCGCGGGTTTCGAGGACCTGCTGTGCCTGGCGAATATCCGCGGGGACGGCGAGTCGCATTTGGTCGATGAGGTCGAGCATGCGCTTCCGATCGACGACGAGGTTGCCTCCAACGGGCAACCTTCTCGCCTGGATTACGAGCTCTTCAAGTCCATCGATAAGGTCCAGAATTTCCAATGGGTCCGTCCCGACGGTGGGTACCGCTAGCGCTCCTGGCTCGCATGCTTGCGCTGGAGCGCTGCATACACATTCGCGGGCACCAGTTCGGAAACATCGTACCCCAACCGCGAAACTTCGCGGATCCGGCTCGCGCTAACGTAGAGGAATTCCTGGTTGGACATCAGGTAGATAGACTCGATCTCGGGAGCCATTTTCCGGTTCATCAAGGCCTGGTCGAACTCGGTCTCGAAGTCGCTAACGGCGCGAATACCGCGAACCATTGCCACTGCTCCCCGGCGGCGGGCAAATTCTACGGTCATCTCGTCATAGCCTTCGACTTCGACAGTGGGAAGGTCGATAACGGCCTCGCGCAACATATCGATCCTCTCCTCCCACGAGAAGAAGGACCCCTTATCGCGACCCTTCACGACGGCGACGATGATTCGATCGAACAGGTGGGTCATGCGGAGCACCAGGTCGAGGTGCCCATTGGTAACCGGGTCGAACCCGCCCGGATAAACTGCGATCCTCATTCCCCCTCCTCGCGGGCATATAGCGCGATCGCGCTGTCCCCATAGACGCGCCGCTCGACGAGAACCAGTCCCGGCGGGCGTTCCGCCGGATTGTAACGGCTACCGTGCTCGTAAACGACAAGGCCGCCTGGCGCAACGAGTGGAGCGACGCCCGCGAGGGTTTCGGCGCCGGTATCGGACTGGTAGGGCGGGTCGAGGAAGACGATGTCGAACTGCCCCGGGAGGTCCCGCGCGACGGCAGGTAGACGCCCACGCATGACCGTCGCGCTCGCGGAGTAATTGGCCCGAGCCACGCTCTGGAGGATGGCCTGGCAGGAGCTTGCCTCAGCATCCACGAAGACCGCCGCCAAAGCACCACGGCTAAGGCTCTCCATGCCGAGCGCGCCCGTCCCGGCATAAAGGTCCAGGACTCGGGCTCCCTCGATGCGAGCGCCAACGATGTTGAAGATCGCCTCTCGGACCAACCCGGAGGTGGGGCGCAGCCGCAGCCCCTTCGGCTCGACAAGCGGAAGGCCGCGGTTTTGGCCGCCAGTAATACGGTGCTTTGTTGTAGCCATATTCGTTAGTTCGACGTCGTTCCCGGGGTCGTGGTCCGGGGCGCCGTGTTGTCCTTTGGCTGGACGTTGACAGAGATTTCACTCTGGAAGAGCGAGACCCCGTCGCTTAGCGTCAGGTCCACAGTGTAGTTGCCCGCATCGGCTGGCGTCGTCCACGTCACGGATCCACGCTGACCGCCGTTGAGGGTGCCCTTGCTGGCAGTCCATTTCGGCACAAGGTCATCAGGGTTTGGCTGCATCAAGATCGGTTGGCCGCTGGCGATAAACGGCGTCAGCGCCGGCCAGATATTGCCGAGTAGAACGTTGTCGCTGGCATCCTCAACGGCAAGCCCCCCGAGTTTGTAGCGTGAGATGAACTCGAGCTTGAAGCCGATGCTGAAGAAGTTCTCAATCCAGACGGTGCGGCCGCCGTTCAGCTTGTAGGTGAACGCGACCGTCGCAGTATCGGGCTGCCAGGTTATGCCGCTGAGGTTCTCGCTCTTGTCGATGTTGACTCCGACGACGTCGACGTTGCTATTGGTGGTCAGCTTGTTGTCGGTTCCAGTACGCACCGCCATGGTCGAAGCGATGCTCATGGCTTCTGTCAGGGCCAGCGTGCGGATGCCGTCGGGGGCCTTCTCCGTTGCGTAGGGGGAGACGGTGAGAACCAGCTTGTTTGGATTCACAAGGCCGGTGAGGTACTGGAGTACATCCGGCATGACGGTGCGGTAGGTGCTCTGATCGCGGTATGGGGCGATTTCGAGCACATCAGCGGCGGCGCCGAGTGCGGCCCAGTCGTAGGCCCCGTCGTCAATCCTGTCCTGCGCTTTCAGCGGTGATGGGACGGTGATCGTCAACATCTTGCCCTGTGTGTGCAGCGCCTGGGCAAGTTCACCGATGAAGAGGGCGAACGAGGTTCGCTGGTCGGCCGGGAGGTCCAGGTAGGCAATGTCGATGCCTTTGAGCTGGAGGTCGTTGACCTTCTTCATAATCTGCTGCACGTGGTTTGAGCGGCTCTGGGCGTTCGAAAAGATGCCAGCGACGATGGGAATTGAACCGCGGTCAGCAAGGCTGGCTGAAATCACGGGATAGAACGCGAACGAGGCGTCAGTCTTCACCGTGGTGCTCAGATCGCCAGTGATGGTTCCATCTGATGCGGGTTTGAAGTCGAACGTGTGGAGGATGGTTATCTGACCGACTGCGTCCCTGTTGAGCTGCGCATTGTGCTGCAGGTAGGCGACCACCTGGCCCGTGGCCGACTGGCGCCGCATGACTGCCATCACAGCGGGGGTGTCGTCGAAGCTGGCCGACACCTGCTTGCCCTGGGCGTCGAGGATGGCGGTGGTAATCGGCTCCCAGGTGTCGGACGTTGCGAGGTACCGGTAGAAGCTCAAGTTGCGTCCGTCCGTTGTCGGCTGGAGAAGGCTCAACTGGACGGTGTCCTGGGTACCCTGCGGGGCCGCGGCCTGCTTCTTGTTCAGTTCGTAAACCTTGGTGACGAGTTCGAAGCCGTCAGGAGCCTTCAGGCTCTGGCTCGACGGGCAGTAGGGCTTGCTGCATCCGCCACCGCCAAACCAGGAGAAGCCGAGGAAGATGACCACGAGAAGCGCGGCGATTCCGCCTGCAGCGAACAGCAACTGGCGCCGCGTCGGGGGGCGGCGCGCACTTCCATAGAGTCCGCCAGCTGAACGGGCATTCCGAGTGAACTGCCCGCGGCCACCCCGTTGAATCATTGAGAGCGCGCCTCTGCTGTGGCTTCGGACACGCTAGGTCTTCTTTGCAAGCCTAACCTCAACCTCAATTATCCTGCCATTGCGGTTGAGGACAACCCGCACAGTCTGGCCGGGAGCGTATGGCTGGAGCGCGTTCAGCAACGGGTTCTGTCGATTGACGTCGTTGTCGCCGATCTTCGTAATCACGTCGCCAGCCTGGATGCCAGCAGCATCGGCGGGGCCGCCATGCGCGACCTGCTGAACCAGGGCGCCGTCAGACAGTGAAACCCGCCCCACGCGGATGTCGGGCGAGAGGTCGATGTCGGTCACGCCGAGCGAGGGGCGAGGATAGCCACCGCTGCTGATGATCTGCTGTGCGATTGGTATCAGGCGGTTCGCCGGGAGGACGAAAGCGATCCCCTCAACGGGCGCGGTGTCGCCGCCGGGGGCCTGCCGGAGGATGGCGGTCGGCATCCCGACGAATTGGCCGTGGAGATTGAGGAGGGCCCCGCCGCTGTTGCCATTATTTATGGCCGCATCGGTCTGGATGAGGTCGTCCTGGCGCACGGCATCGAAGTTGCGGCTGCGGTTCAGGCCGCTGATGACGCCCATCGTGACGGACCCGTCAAACTCACCAAGCGGATTGCCGATTGCGACGACGGACTCGCCGAGCTTGAGGGATGACGAATCACCGATCTCCATCGGAGTGAGGTTCCCGGGCGGGATCTGAAGGACGGCGAGGTCCGTGAAGGGCGAGTCATTCCCGAGGAGAACGGCCGGGCGGGAGGTGCCGTCCGCGAGAAAGACCGTGACCGAATCGGTGTTCAAGACGACGTGTGCATTCGTCAGAATGTGGCCGTCGACATCGAGAATGATGCCACTGCCCACGTCGGTCGCCACGCCGCCCTGGATACGCGACTGGCTTTCGATACGAACAACGCTCGGCCGACCTTTCGCGGCGGCGTCGACGATTGCGGATGTCTCCTCAACCGTGAGGGTGGTCCGTGGCCCCGCCGGCTGCGGCTGGACCGTAGGTGTGTCCCTGTCGCCAACCAGCAGGACGATGACGGCTCCCGCAAGCAGGCCGCCCAATACGGTGGCGAGTGAATGGGTTGCAAGCGATGTGACGAAGCCTGTCCGCCGGGCCGGGTGCACCGGGGAGAACTGGGAGGCGGGGAGGTCTACTGGGGGAGGTGGGACATCGAGCAGAGGTGCTGGCTCGGGGGCAATCAGCGGGCGCGGTTCGAGCCAGTTGAGTCCGTCGGTTGCGCGACGCTGACGGTCGTTGGGGTCGACAGGTGGGGGCGTCAGATCGTCTGGCACGGTGTCACGTCGGATTGCCGCATGGGGTATACTAGCCCCGACTGAGAGGTTTCTGCCCCTCGGTCGATTTTTTTGGTTTGCGATCCCGTCAAAGGGTAGGACATGACTGACAAAGCGGTACCGCTAACGCGTGAAGGAAAGGCAAAGCTCGGGGTCGAGCTTGAAGAACGGCACCAGCAGCGGCGGACGATTGCCGAGCGGATCCACAACGCGCAGGAACTTGGAACCAGTCAGAATGACGCTGAATACGACGATGCCAAGCAGGAACAGGGCATGGTCGAAGGGCGAATCCTGGAGATCGAGGACATCCTGCGGCGCGCGGTCATCATCGATGAAGCCGGTGGCCATGCGACAGGCCGGGTGGTGGTCGGTAGCGGCGTGGAAGTCGAGCAGGATGGCAAGCGGCGCCACTACCGGATCGTTGGCGCCCCCGAGGCGGAGCCAGCCACCGGCAAGATTTCCAACGAGTCGCCGGTTGGCGCAGCACTTCTCGGACGGTCGGTCGGCGACATTGTCGACGTGAACGTCCCGAGGGGCGTCATTAAGGTGAAAGTGGTCAAAATCGACTAAGGCGGACCGGCTGCCTATTCGGACATCACGGGCCGCCTTTGTAGGCGGCCCAGTTCATATCCCGGAGGTCCAGAGGGTGGACGAACTGATGGCCCAGCGGATCGCGAAGCTGGAGCAGCTGCGCGCCCGCGACGTAGACCCTTACCCCAGGCGAACGGTTCGGACCTTCACCGCTGTACAGGTGGAAGCTGCGGTTGCGGCTTTTGCTGAAGGGCAGTCAGAGGACCAGGCGACAGTGGTGGACGTGGCTGGACGGGTGGTGGGTCGCCGTGACATGGGTAAGGCGACGTTTGTTGACCTCCAGGACGGCAGCGGGCGCGTCCAGGTCCTGCTCCGGCAGAACCAGCTCGGCGACGAGCCGTACGACTCGCTGCGCCTGCTCGACCTGGGGGACTTCATTGGCGTCCATGGCTGGCCGATGCGGACCCGTACGGGCCAGCCGTCGGTCGCGGCCACAGGCTGGACGATGCTGGCGAAGTCCCTTCACGCCCCGCCGGAGAAATTTCACGGCCTGACGGACGCAGAAGCGCGCCAGCGGCAGCGCTACCTCGATCTTATGGCCAACGCCGAGACTCGCCAGGTGTTTACGGTGCGAAGCAAGGTCATTGCGGGGATCCGGCGCTTCCTCGATTCGCGTGGGTTCCTCGAGGTCGAGACGCCGATCCTGCACCAGTCGGAGAGCGGGGCTGCTGCTCGCCCCTTCGTGACGCATTTCAACGCGATCGACGAGGACCGGGTGCTTCGGATCAGCCTTGAGCTGCACCTGAAGCGCCTGCTGATCGGTGGCTTCGAGCGGGTTTACGAGATCGGGCGGAATTTCCGCAATGAGGGGATGAGCTTCAAGCACAACCCCGAATTCACCATGATCGAGACCTACCAGGCCTACGCCGACTACAACGACGTGGCCCGGATGGTGGAGGAGATGGTCAGCGGGGTCGCGAGCGAGGTGCTGGGCACCACCAGCGTCACCTTCCGCGATTACAAACTCTCGCTTGCGGCACCGTGGCGGAGGATCACGTTCTACGACGCGCTGATGGAGTACGGCGGGCTCGATCTCGGCCAGTTCCCCGATGCACCGCGGTTGCGCACGGAGCTGGAGCGCCGGGGACTCGAGCTCCCGCCCAATGCGGGCTATGGGAAGCTGTGTGACGAGGCCATGTCCCACTACGTCGAGCCGAACCTGATCCAGCCGACCTTCCTGATGGATTATCCGGTCGAGCTTTCGCCGCTCGCCAAGACCAAACCCGACAACCCGCGCCTGGTGGAGCGTTTCGAGTGCTTCATCGCCGGGTTCGAGTTCGGGAACGCCTATACGGAGCTGAACGACCCGATTGAGCAGCGCGCGCGCTTCGACGAGCAACTCGCCCTGAAGGCCGCTGGCGACGACGAGGTTGAGATGCTCGACGAGGACTTCCTGTTCGCACTCGAACACGGCATGCCCCCGACCGGCGGATTCGGGATGGGCATCGACCGGCTGATCATGGTGCTCACGGGGCAGAGCTCCATCCGCGAGGTCATCCTGTTCCCGCCCCACAAGACGGTGAAGGACTGACCTATGGGTCCAGTGCCACTGGAACGCCATCACACGGGCACCGGGTTTGTCAGTGCGCAGCAGCGCACGCTCCTTCTCTGGCACCACAAGCTGGGGATGTGGCTACCGCCGGGCGGGCATCTTGAAGCGAACGAGGACCCGGTGCAGGGCGTGCTTCGGGAGATCTTGGAAGAGAGCGGGCTTGTAGCGGACATCATCCCGCCGCCCGACCTCGTTGTTTGCAGCGGGCCCAGCGTGCTCCCTCCGCCGGTCGCGATCCTGGTTGAGGATATCGTTCGCGCGGACCAGCCCTTCCACCAGCACATCGATCACGTGTACTTCACGCGAGCGCTGTCCGAAGTCGACCTCGATGCGCCAATCCCACACGGTCCCCATCGCTGGGTCACGGCTGCCGAACTCGGAGGGTCGTTTTCCCTCCCGGCGCCCGATGGTACCCTCGTGCCTGTCGCCGAGGACGTCCGTCTGCTCGGAATCCGCGCAATTGCCGCCGCCGAACGCCTGTGAGGGAACATGCTTAGCCTGCAGTTCATCCGTGAGAACACCGACCGTGTGAAACGGGACGTCCTGCTGCGGAACACCACCGCACCGATCGACCGAATCCTCCAGCTCGACGAGGAACGCAGGAAGCTTCTCAGCGAGGTGGAGACCCTGCGCGCGGCCCGCAATGTCGCGAGCAAGACCATCGGTGCCTCGAAGGATGGCGCGGAACGGAACGCCCGGATTGCCGAGATGCGCGAGGTCGGTGACCGAATTGCGGCCCTCGACGCGCGCTTGAAGGCCGTCGACGACGAACTGACGCAGAAGCTGTACGAGGTGCCGAACATCCTCGACCCCAACGTTCCGAAGGGCCCGGACGAGGAATCGAACGTGGTCGCGGCAACGGTCGGCGAGATACCGACGTTTTCCTTTGAACCGCGGCCACACTGGGAGCTGGGCGAGCTGGTCGACGGGCTCGACCTCGAGCGGGGCGTGAAGATGTCTGGCTCCCGCTTCTACGCACTGAAGGGGCCCCTGGCGAAGCTGCAGCGAGCACTGATTGCCTTCATGCTCAACGAGCACGGGGCGGCCGGTTTCACCGAGTGCTACCTGCCGTACATGCTGAGCGAAGCTTCCCTCTTCGCCTCCGGGCAGCTCCCGAAGTTCCGCGACAATCTCTATCACGACGCTGAAGAGGACTACTACTTCATCCCGACGGCCGAAGTGGCCCTGGTGAACCTCTACCGGGACGAGATCATCCCGCCGGGCCAGCTCCCGATGCGCTTCGTCGCCCACACCCCTTGCTTCCGCCGCGAGAAGATGAGCGCCGGCCGCGACGTGCGGGGGATCAAGCGCGGGCACCAATTCGAGAAGGTCGAGATGTTCGTGTATTGCGAACCTGAGGAGAGCGAGGCCGAGTTCCAGAACCTCCTCAAGCGCGCGCGATCGATCCCTGAGATTCTTGGACTACCGTACCGGCTGCTGAACCTCTGCACCGGCGATGTCGGCTTCAACGCCACCAAGACGGTGGACCTTGAGATCTGGGGACCGGGGCAACGCGAGTGGCTCGAGGTTAGCTCGATCTCAAACTGCCTCGACTTCCAGGCACGGCGCGCGAACATCCGCTATCGCCCCAACAGCGAGGCTCCAACGAGGAATCCGCATCTACTGAATGCCAGTGGGCTGGCGCTGCCGCGGACGATGATCGGCGTGATGGAGAACTACCAGCGCGAGGATGGCTCGATCGGGGTGCCCGAGGTCCTCCGTCCCTACATGGGTATGGACGTTATCCCGCTCGCGAAGCGTTAGAGACCGCTAGTTCGCCTTGCCGTTCATCGAGGCGTCGCTCGGCGCGCGATTGAGGATCTCGTCGATGAGGCCGTAGTCCTTCGCGCCGGTGGGGTCGAGCCAGAAGTCGCGGTCGGTGTCGTGTTCGATGCGCTCCATGGGCTGGCCCGTGGTCTTAGCGATGATGTCGCGGAGGACCTTCTGCAGACGGAGCGTCTCGCGCGCCTGGATCTCGATGTCCCGCGCCTGCCCTTGCGCACCGCCCAGCACCTGGTGGAGATGGATGGTGGCGTGGGGGAGAGCCATGCGCTTTCCCTTCGTGCCGGAAGTCAGGAGGATCGTGCCCATGCTGGCGGCGAGGCCGATGCAGACGGTGGAGATGTTCGGGCGAATCAGGTTCATGGTGTCGACGATCGCCAGGCCGGCGGTAACACTGCCGCCCGGAGAGTTGATGTACATCATGACGTCCTTGTCATCATCCTCGCGGGCGAGGTAGAGGAGTTGGGCGATGATGACGTTCGCGACCATGGCGTCGATTGGCGTGCCGAGGAAGACGATGCGCTCCTTCAGGAGCAGGGAATAGATGTCATACGCGCGTTCGCGCCGGCCATCGGATTCGATGACAAAAGGCATGATATCGCTGGGCCGTACGAGTTCGGCATCGGGACGCTTGCCTGAGACGATCTCCTGGATCAGGTCGTAGCTGGAACTCAAGGCACGTCCTCCTGCCGGGTCTCCGGGCACTCATGCCCGTTGGCGGGTTGTGTAAATACACGGTACGGCATACGGGGCCTAAGCGGACCCACCCGATTGGATGGGTCGGATAGACCCGTTCGTTATCGCGCTGAGGTATCCCTCAGGGCCGGGATCCGGCACGATGGATGTTATGCAGTCTCGCCGCGCCGACGTGCGCAACCTCGCCATCATCGCCCATGTTGACCACGGGAAGACAACCCTGGTTGATGCCCTCCTCAAGCAGTCCCACGTGTTCCGGGAAAACGAACAGGTTGGAACGCTGATCCTCGACTCGAATCCGTTGGAACGGGAGAAGGGGATCACGATCATGGCGAAGAACGCCGCGATCGAATTCAAGGGCGTCCGCATCAACATCATCGACACGCCCGGCCACGCGGACTTCGGGGGCGAGGTTGAGCGCGTCCTCAATATGGCCGATGGCTGTCTCCTCCTCATCGACGCGGTCGAAGGGCCGATGCCCCAGACGAAGTTCGTCCTGCGCAAGGCGCTCGAGATCGGCCTCCACGCCATCGTCGTGGTCAACAAGATCGACCGGCCGAATGCGCGACTCGACGAAGTCGTACACGAGACCTCGAACCTCTTCTTGGACCTAGCGACGAAAGACCACCAGCTCGATTTCCCTGTCCTGTACTCGAACGCACGAGACGGCTACGCGTCCACTGAGAAGGGCGTCACCTCGGGAACGATGCTGCCGCTGCTCGAAGCCATCGTTGAACACACGCCTCCGCCACTCTGCGACGGCGATGCCCCATTCCGGATGCTTGTCACCACAATGGCCTACGACAGCTACCGCGGTCGTACGGCCATCGGGCGCATCACGGATGGCGCCGTCCATCCCTCAGATACGGTCATTCGCTTCAACCACGCGGGCGGGACGTCCCAGCATCGCGTAGCGCAGCTCTTCGGCTTCCAGGGCCTTGGGCGGATCGAACTGGACGAGGCCCGCGCCGGCGATATTGTCGCGATTACGGGCATTTCGGACATCCTGATCGGCGAGACACTCGCCGACCCGACGGTAACGGTACAGCTGCCGCCGATCGCGATCGAAGAGCCGGCGATGAAGATGACCTTCCGCGTAAATGACTCACCTTTCGCCGGGCGCGAGGGCCAGTTCGTCACCAGCCGCCAGCTTCGTGAGCGCCTCTTCCGGGAGATGGAGACGAACATCGCCCTCCGGATCGAGGAGGGCGAAACCGCCGATGCCTTCGTCGTGTCAGGCCGTGGTGAACTCCACCTCGCGATCCTCGTCGAGACTATGCGGCGCGAGGGCTACGAGTTCGCGGTCACCCGCCCCGAGGTCATCGTCCGGCACGGGCCGGACGGCCGCGAAGAGCCGTTTGAGCGGCTGTACGTCGAGGCCCCGGAGACCGCTACTGGCTTCCTCATCGAGACGTTGTCCGGCCGCAAGGCACAGATGACGGGCATGCACAGCGACCACAGCGGGAACGTTCGTATCGACTTCGAGATGCCTACCCGCGGACTCATCGGGTTCCGCGATACGTTCATCAGTGGCACCGGCGGCGAGGGGATCATGAACACCGAATACCTCGGGTACAAGCCGTGGGCCGGCGAGATCGCGCGGTCGCGAAATGGGGCCCTGGTCGCGTCGGAGACCGGCACAGCGGTGAGCTTCGGCATCGCGAACGCGCAGGACAGGGGGATGATGTTCATCTCCCCGGGCGATGACGTCTACGTTGGAATGATCGTCGGGCTCCATGCGAAGGACACCGACCTCGACGTGAACGTTTGCAGGACGAAACAGCTGACGAACATCCGAAGCTCAACCAGCGATATCGCGGTGAAGCTGATTCCGCCATCGCCGCCAAGCCTGGAGCGAAGCCTTTCGCTTATCGGCGTGGACGAAATGGTGGAAGTGACACCAAAGTCGCTACGGCTCCGGAAGACCGAACTGAATCCGACGCTCAGGGCGCGCGAATCAAAGCGAGCACGCATGGCGGCCGCCGGGATCAGCTAAGGGCTCTCAGGGGCGCCCAAATTCTTCACGACGGTGGATGCTCAGCCCGAGCTCCATCTGTTCAATGACGGTCTCGGCCAGCTCAGTCACGCGGTCTGTGGGCAAGGCGGACATCCAGGCTTCGTTGGCTGCCTCCATAACAGCCCTCGTTCCGAGCTTCTTCTCGGCCTCCGCCACCTGTTCGGTTATCGCAAGCTGATGCTGGATGGCGCGCTCCCGCAGGATGTAGCGGATCTTGTTCTGCGCTTCTTTCCGGGCCATGTCCGCCGTTAGCGGCGCGAACCGGCTCGCCTTCAGCCGCGCGCCGTGCATCGCCACAGGGTCCTCGCCCGGCGGCTCGTCGAAGTCGTGGCCGGTCATCCAGGCGTTGAAGAGCTCGCGGTCCAGGGCGTTGCTAAAGATCGTCGGCGGGAGGATGCGCAGGTCCGTCCGCAGTTCCGGATGATGCAGCAACAGGACCAGCAGATGTTCCTCAGCGGTCGGGTCCAGGAGCTGCCCTCGTTCGCGTGGAGCAGGCGCGCGCCGGCCCTCGGCAGCGCGGGGGCGGATTCGATCGAGGATCGCAGACTCGCTGACGCCCAGGTGAGCCGCCACCCGCTGGATGTACATGCTCCGTTCTACGGGGTCGCGGACGGCGATGAGGACTGGCTTCAATCGATCGACGAGGCGGCGCGCTTCGAGGGGCGACTCTGGAGTCTCCGCACCCATGATGCGGTGCAGCAGGAAATCGGCGTAAGTGCTGGCGTTGTCGATTGCGTTCGCCCACGCAGCCGGGTTCTCGCGGGCGACCTCGTCGGGATCCTTCCCGGCAGGTAGCGGCGCGACGCGGAGTTCCAGTTCGGTGTTCGCGACGAAGGCATCAGCAGAGCGCGCGGACTGAGCCATCTTCTCCGGCGAATCGAGGGCAATGAAGAGCCCTCCGGCGCGCTCAGCGGCGGCCAGACCGGCGGCGTCGGGGTCCATAGCCAACACGACGCGACGGGCGTAGCGCCGGAGGATGCCAGCGTGCTGCTCGGTCAGGGAGGTGCCCATGGTGGCCACCACGTTGTGGAAGCCGGCCTGCCACGGGCCCATGACGTCCATGTACCCTTCGACCACAACCACGGTCCCCGCTTCCTTGATGGCAGGTCCCGCGAGGTGGAGGCCGAAAAGGGTGCGTCCTTTATCGAAGAGCTCGGACTGGGGGGAGTTGAGGTACTTCGGTTCCTCGCCGTGGACGCCGCGACCGCCCATGCCGACGAAGACGCCGCGGTCGTCGGCGATAGGGATGGTGACCCGGCCCCGGAAGCGGTCGTAGGGCTGGCTCCCCGACTCGCTCTCGACCAGCAGACCGGAGGCGAGAATGTCGGACTCCTCGTAGCCTCGGCCTTCGAGGTAGTCGCGCAGGCCACGCCACTCGTCCGGCGCCCAGCCGAGGCGGAAGGCGTCAATTGCCTCCTGCCTGAGTCCGCGCTTCTCCACGAGGTATTCACGGGCGTCAGCGCCCTCAGGAGCGGCCAGGCGGTGCTGATAGTAGTCGACCGCAGCCGAGACGATCGATGCCAGCCTGTCGTGGCGGGTTCGCTTCTGGGCCGACTCCGCGGTCAGTTCCACGCCGGCCTCGGCGGCCAGCACCTTCATCGCATCGCGGAACTCGATGTTGTCGCGCTTCTGGACGAAGGAGAAGAGATCGCCGCCCTCGCCGCAGCTCCCGAAACAGCGCCAGGTGCCACGGTCCGGGAAGACATAAAACGATGGCGTCTTTTCCGTGTGGAACGGGCAAAGGCCGCGAAAGTTCCGCCCGGCCTTTTGCAGGCGGGTTGAACGCCCGATGTAGTCCACCGGGTCGAGGCGTGACTTGATTTCGGCTACGGGGTCCATCTGGGTTTGATACTACCGAATTTGGAGCACGTGGACGCCCGACCGGATGAATCCGCACAGACGGGCGGCATTACCGTCTAGTTGACCGTGAATGGGTATGGAGGACTCACGGACTGGCCGCTAATCAAGAAGATCTGCACCGTCGCCGGCCCGGCAGGCGGCTTCTGCACCGAGACCGGATAAGACTGCCCCTTCACGAGCGCCATCGTCACTTGTTGATCGATGGTCGTCGTACCAAACGTCTCGCGCACGACGACAGTGGTGCTCTTCAGTTCGCCGCCCGCGTTGGTGATGGTGACGTTCACCTGAGTTCCCGAGACGACCGCCGCGGTGATGACGAGGTTGTAAGGCTCGACCGCTGGCTGCAACACGAAGGTGGCGGTGTTGTTGTCGCGGTTGGTCTCGGGTATTGCCTGGTCGGGGTCGATCTGGACCTTCGCGCTCGCCTGAGCCGTAATCGGCGACGAAAGAACGAAGTCGACCGTCGTTGACCCATTTGCGGGAATACTCACGTTGAAGGCCTGTTTTGCGGGACTCACGGGGACACCAGTAACGCTGACCACGAGGGCGCCAGCATAGACGTTGTTGGCAAAGTTGCCGATTGTTACGCGCAGCCGGGTGCCGTCGGGAGTAAGTATCGCGTTCGTCGGTGCGAAATCGGGGGCGTTCGGGATGGCGGTCGCCGACGGGCTGGCTGTGGGCGAAGGGGATGCCACGGCGGAAGGCCCGGGCGTAGGGGTGGCGGATCGAACAGGGACCAGCGCGAGCGAATCCTGCTCCTGGATTGCGTCTCTCTTCACCCAACTGGGTTCGGGGCCACCGATATCGACGAGGAGCCAGGTGACGTCAGCCGTCTTGCCGACGATGTTCACGGTCTCGCCGGCGTTGAGCTGACGGACGCTGTCGGCGTTGTCGCTCGGCGCCACGCGGGCAATCGTCGGGGTGATCACTTTCCCGGCCACGGAGACAGGACGGTCACCAATCTGTTCGACGGCATGGAGCACGACTTTGGTCGAATCTTTGGTGGCAGTTGAAGCGGCCGTTACACGAACGTAGATCGTGTAGTCGCCCTTGCTCGTGAGATTCAGTTTGAAGCTAGCCCGGTAGATGCCATCGGCCGGGGCATCGGTCGGATCCGTCTCATCGACCAGACGATCATTTACATAAAGCTGGATCCGGGTAATCGCCTCGGTGGCCTTCGCCTGAACTGAGACCGCCTGGTCCGTGCCTACGACGATGGTCTGGTTTGTCAGAGGCTGGTCGATCTGGACGTTAAATCCGATTGTCGCCGTCTTCGGGCTGCTCCCACCACTGTGGACGAAGGAGAAGACCAGGAACGCAAGGACGACGAGGACTACGCCCGCGAGCGCAATGAACACGTAGAACATCGGCTGCCGCACCGGCGGCTCGCCGTAGTAGCCGTCGTCAGACTCACCGTCGTCTTCGTATTCGTCACCATCGTAGTCGTCTTCCCAAATCGGCTCGTCGCCGATGGCAGACCCTACGGGTGCAGGAGCGTCGGGAGAAGATGGAGAAGGACCGCCGCCGATGATCGGTTCGTCGGGCGGAAAGCCCCCGTAGTGTTCACTCATACGAATTCCGACACGACACTAGGCCGATTATCCGGGCCGCTCGGGGTAAGGGGCAACCGCAGGCGCAGGCGCAGAGGGTCGGGACCGGTATTGCGGCTTTACCGCGACGCCCAGCGTTCCGCATCCGGGCAGCCCAGTTCCGCCGCCAGGCGGATGGCATAGCGATCAGTCATACCGCTGACAAAATCGGCGGCACGGCGTTCGACGGGGTCTGAGGCGAGGGAGTAGTCGCGGGAGATGCCTCCCGGGTTAGACACGAAGTGGCGAAAGAGAAACATCACGACCTGCTTCCCTTCTTCCGCCTCGCGCCGCGTCGTGTCGTAATAGTAGACGCGCCGGAACATGAACTCGCGGAGTTCGTTGGCAACGGCCGCAATCCGCGGGCTGAGACGGATGACGGGCTCAGCCACCCCACGTACCTCGCCAGTCGCGGCCCAACTCGTCTCGACAATGTCGCAGATCAGAGTGTTGATGCGCTCGCTGTGGCTGGTACCAAGCTCACTTCGCGTGCTGTCCGGGAGATCGTCCTCGGTGATGATTCCCGCACGGATGCCGTCGAGGATGTCGTGGTTGATATAGGCGATGGCATCCGCGGTCTTCACGACCTGTCCTTCAAGGGTCGCGGGGACACCCCAACCCTCAGCGAAGATGTCCTCGCGGACTTTGCTCGACTTTCCGATTGCGTCGAGGACCTCCCACGTCAGGTTCAAACCATTGCCGTTGTTCTCCAGGACGTCGAGTACGCGGACCGACTGAAAGTTGTGCCGAAAACCCTCGGGGAGGCACTCAGCCAGCGCTTCTTCACCCGCGTGACCGAAGGGGCCGTGGCCCATGTCGTGGCCAAGGGAGGCGGCTTCGGCGAGGTCCTCATTCAGGTTCAGTGCGCGTGCAATCGTCCGGGCTACCTGTGCCACCTCGAGCGTGTGGGTGAGGCGGGTGACGTAGTGATCACCGGCTGGCGCGATGAAGACCTGGGTCTTGTGCTTGAGGCGGCGAAACGCCTTCGTGTGGATGATCCGGTCGCGGTCGCGCTGGTAGGCGGTCCGGAGCGGAGATGGCTCCTCAACCACGCGCCGGCCGCGGCTCGTTGAGGTCTTCGCGGCGAAGGGACTCAGTGTCTCCTCCGCCGCTTCCAACCGTTCTCGAACGACGTTCAGATCCATTCAGGCCGATTGTACGGCAGGATCAACGTCATCTCGTGTCGCCGTTAGGCGTACCCCTTCGGGGCCCGTCCAAGCTTCGCTTCGGCGTTGGCGATGATTTCGCGCGTGCGGTCGATCATGTCCGGGCTAACGCTCACGCTCGTGATACCCCATTCGACGAGCTTCTCGGTGATCTCCGGGTAGACGCTCGGAGCCTGGCCACAGATGCCCACGGTGATGCCGCGCCGCCGGCCGACGTTCACAGCGGTCTGGATCGCCGACATGACGGCTTCGTCGCGCTCGTCGAACGTGGCCGCGAGCGCGTCGCTGTCGCGGTCGACGCCAAGGACCAACTGGGTCAGGTCGTTTGAACCGATCGAGACGCCGTCGATACCCACGTCGATGAACTTGTCCATGATGATCACGTTCGAGGGGATCTCGACCATCATCCAGAGCTTGAAATCGTCGCCACGGACGAGGCCGTGCTCGGCGAGCAACTGCTTGACACCCTTGAGTTCAGCCGGCGTTCGGCAGAACGGCACCATCACGTAGAGGTTCGTGAACTCTCGGCGCACCTGCTTGATCGCATTGACTTCCATCGCGAATATCTCGGGCTCGCGAATATACCGGCTGGCACCGCGGAAGCCGATCATCGGGTTCTCTTCGGTCGGCTCGTACTCCGCGCCGCCCTTGAGGTTAGCGTATTCGTTCGTCTTGAAATCGGTGAGCCGATAGACGACGGGGCGTGGCGCGAAGGCTCGGCAGAACTCTGTTATCCCCGCGGCCATCTGCTTCGTGTACTCTTCCGGCCGCCCCTCTTCGATGAACTTCCGAGGGTGGACACCGATCTGGGCAACGATGAACTCGGCGCGCAGGAGGCCAACACCGTCGACGTGACGGGCGGCGACTCGTTCAGCGAGTTCCGGCTCGGCGAGGTTCACGTAGAGCTTCGTAGTCGTCCGCAGCGTGGCGGCAGATGCGTAGCGCTCCTTCTGGCGCTCGGCCCAGGCGAGGCGCATCTCAGCGCGGCCGTCGTAGATGTCGCCGATCGAACCGTCGACAGTGACGTTCTGGTCCATCTGGAGGATCTTGATCGCGTCGGATGCCCCGACCACACAGGGGATGCCGAGTTCGCGGCTGACGATCGCGGCGTGGCAGGTGCGCCCACCGCGCTCGGTGATGATTGCGGAGGCGCGCTTCATCGCCGGGACGAAGTCCGGCGTCGTCATTTGGGCGACGAGGATGTCGCCCTGACGGACCGCGTCGATCTTGCTGGGGTCGAGGACGATGCGCACGGAGCCGTAGCCAACGCCTGGGCTGGCTGGCTGCCCTTTCAGGAGGACAGGGACGGTTTCTTCTTCGCCCTCATCCTCGCCGTGGTCGCGCATGGTGGTGACGGGACGGGCCTGCGTGAGGTAGAACTTGCCGCCCTCGTACGCCCATTCGATGTCCTGGTGGGCGCCGCCGTAGTGCTCTTCGACGGCGCGGCCGATGCGGGCGAGTTCGCGGATGTCGGCATCGGTCAGCTTGGGCCTGTCAGTCAGGGCTGGTGGTACGGGTACCCAGGCGTTCGCGCCCTCGTGGCTGCCGTCTGAATCCGCGGCGCGAACAATCATCTTGGGCTGGGAAACCGTGGTCTGCGAAATGATCCGAAGGGATTCCTTTTCAACGATGTAGAGGTCTGGGGAGACTTCGCCAGAGACGATTGCCTCACCGAGGCCGTAAACCGCCTCGATCGTGATCTTGGAAGCATCGGAGGTCACCGGTTCGACGGTGAACATGACGCCGGACTTCTCGGACTGGACCATCCGTTGCACGGGAACGGCGAGGCCGACCTTGAGGTGGTCGTAGCCCGCTTCCTCGCGGTAGAAGATGGCACGTGCTTCGTAGAGCGAAGCCCAGCACGCCTGGACGGCGCGGACGACGTTGTCGGGGCCCACGACGTTCAGGAAAGTGCTCTGCTGGCCAGCGAAGCTCGCCTCAGGCAGGTCTTCAGCCGTGGCCGAACTGCGCACCGCGACGGCGCCCTCACCGAGCTGGCGATAGGCCTCGCGAATCTCGGTCGCGACATGCTCCGGCATCTTCGCGTCGAGGATGCGCTGGCGGATGAGGGCCGCGCGTTCGTTCAGGGCTTTCGAATCCTGGACATCAAGATTGAACAGGTCCTTCTTGATGAGGGGCTCGAGGGCGTTCTCCTGGATGAAGCGGAAATAGGTATCCGCGGTTACAACGAAGCCCGGGGGTACCGGGATGGAGGCCCGAGTCAACTCCCCGAGGTTTGCGCCCTTGCCTCCGACGAGGCCCAGATCTTCACGTCCAACTTCTGTAAACCACACGACCGACCGGGTTATGCTAATCATGCGCTCTATACCTCCGGCTACGTTGTATACGGACCGTCGATAGCTCGGTCGCCTGATTATATCGTGCGAACCGCGGCCGTCCACATCGAATTGTGCCGCCCCATGGATGCCGAGAACCTGAAACGGTATCGGCAGAAAGTATCTTCACCTGGCCGACCCGGCTATGGCCGAGCGGACCATCACAAACGACCGAAAGACTCATTTACTCGACCGTCACGGTCTTGGCGAGGTTGCGTGGCTGGTCCACGTCGCAGCCGCGGGCCACGGCGAGATAGTAGCTCAACAACTGGACCGGAATTGCGGCGACAAGGGGCTCAAGCAACTCAGGGACATCCGGCAACTCAATGGAGTGATCGGCCATTCCGGCCACCTCGGCGTCGCCTTCCGTGATGATGGCGATGACCTCGCCATCACGGGCCTGGACCTGTTGCAGGTTGGACACGGTCTTCGCTCGTAACGCGTGCTTCGTAGCAATCGCCACGGTCGGGAAGGACGCATCAATCAATGCGATCGGCCCGTGCTTCATCTCGCCGGCGGCATACCCCTCGGCGTGGATGTAGCTGATCTCCTTCATCTTGAGGGCGCCTTCCATCGCGGTTGGGAAGGCGAGTCCCCGGCCGATGAAGAGGAAATCCTCGGCGTCAACGAAATGGCGGGCGAGGGCCTCGTAAGGCGCAGGGTTCACGAGAGCCCGCGCGACGGCATCGGGCACGCGAGCGAGTGCTTCCAGCGCATCCTGGAGCCCGGAGACCGTCAGCGCTCGCTTCGCTTCGCCAAGCCTGAGGGCGAGTGCATACATTGCCACCATCGCGGAGACGTAGGTTTTGGTGCTCGCGACCCCGCGCTCGAGGCCCGCACGGGTGTAAACCGTTCCGTCGGCAACGCGGGTTGTCTGGGCGCCTTCGACGTTACAGACCGTCACGAGGAGCGCTCCCGCGCGTTTGGCTACGGCCATCGCCTCGAGCACAT
>DATCGT010000258.1:0-5836 GCA_036508775.1 Tepidiformaceae bacterium
CGGCGGTTCCATCCCCCGGCGTGGACCTCTTCGAGGTGGGGTGGCTGTTGAAGCGTTTCGCACGGGGCTACGACCAGGTTGTGTCGGTCGAAGGCGAAATCGTGTTGCTGCCGCGGGCGGAAGCGGCGAAGGCGACCGCCATCGCCATCCGGCTCCAGCGTCTCCTCGGTGATCGCTGCACGATTGTGCTTCGGGGACCGGGCCAGGAGCCGCGCAGATTCGAAGCATCTGCATAGCTGCGGCCTTAGCGAACGTGGATTGCGGGGTTCCCCCGACAGCGGTGGCGAGATGTTCGCGGCACACTTGAGTCGAATCTCAGGCTCTACCCCGGGCCAGGGGGCGATGGAATGTATTCACTTCGTGAAGATGGTGCCCGCAAGCTCCTGCTCATTGAGCTGAGTGAGCGGCTAACAACCGAAGAGTCGCTGCGTGCGATGTCGCAAGCGTTCATGCTCACCGAGGCCAGCAAGCTTCGGGGGGTGCATTGCGATGTAACCCGGATCACCCGGGGTCCTGGTGGCCTCCTGATGGTGGCCGCCGCCCTCGCTTCCCGGTATCGCCCGGCCCTGCGGGTAGCTTTCCTGGGGAATGCTGCTCAGCTTCCCTTCATCACCCGCCTGATCCGGTTCTCCGGCGTCCGGGAGAACCTGCGCGCATTTGAATCGTCGGCTGAGGCCGATATGTGGCTCGAAGCCGTCCTGGTCCAGCCTCAGAAGCGCCTCTCCAGCACCGCGCGCAGGCATGCCGAGACCATGCTCGCCGCACGAGCCGGTCTGGCCATGACCGGCTCGCGGGACGAGGACAGCGACGAAATGGCTCGCAGACAGGGTGCTGCCTGATCGAGGCGTGCCGGAGCCTTTTCAGCTGGCTCCACCCGGGGCATGCTTGGCTCGATGACCATCTCCTCGGGACTGGCGGCGCAGGTTGCATCTGATGAGCTGCCTCGCGCGCTCTCGTCGTGACCGGTCCGACCGTCCGGAGGCCCGTCCCGGAATCTGAGCCCGAAGACACGAGCGGCCGACGCGGATGCATCGTCGCCGGCGCGGCACTTGGCGTCGTCGCCGGGGTTCTCTTCGCATTCTTCCTCCTGCCGCCACTTCTCCACCACTACTTCGGCGAGACCGAAGTGCGCATGGGTGCTGTGTATTCCGCGGGCGGAAAGACGATTGGCGTGGCATCCCTGTACTCCTTCGAGGACAACCTCCGGGGGCAGGGATACGAGGTCGATCTGGACGTGACTACGAATACGAACTGGGCGCCACAACCCGATGATTTCCAGCTCGAACTTGCTGACGGAGTCAGAATTACCGCCGAACCACCTCTGCCTGACTCCCCAGATACCAGCTTGACATTCGCTGCAGGCGTCCGCCGTCGGCTGCTCCTTCGCTTTCCGGCACCTGGCGGTCCGGGTCAACCCATTGCGTTGGACTTGTCGAATCCCCGGGTGCGATTCACGCTGCCGCCGCTCAACCCGCCGTGAACACGCTCCCGCACTATCTACGGCCAGGGCTGCGCCTCGTGCTCATCGGGTACAACCCGGGGATGGAGTCCGCACGCGCCGGGCACTACTACGCGTTCCACGGCAACGTCTTCTGGAGGCAGCTCTCGGAGAGCAGCCTCGCGCGGCCCGGGGTGTCGCACATCGATGACGCCTCGCTTATGGATCAGGCGGGGATCGGGCTGACGGACCTCTGCCCGCGGCCAACCGCAAGTGCCGGCGAACTGGCGAGAGTGGAACTGCAGGAGGGTGCCCACCGGCTGCATCGGGAGATCAGTGACTCGCAGCCACGAGTCGCCGTTTTCGGTGGACGAGGGATCTATTCGGTCTTCGCGCGAGTGGCACTCGGCCTTCCCGCTTCGGAACTCCACGGGCGTGCCTGGGGGAGGCAGCCGGAAACGGTCGGCGCGACTGAACTCTGGGTGGTTCCCAGCTCAAGCGGACTGGCGAGCAAATGGCACGCGAAGCGGCTCGAGCTTCTCCGCGAGATAAGCCGACGCGTGGACAGTTGGCAGGTTCCCGAGGCGTAGAATTCAACCATGCTGGCGGCACTGCTTGAACGACCCGGACCGATCGCGGACGGCCCACTTCGCCTCCTTGAATTGCCGGACCCGCAGCCGGGCCCGGGTGAGCTCGTCCTGCGGGTTGCCGCGTGCGGCGTCTGCCGCACCGACCTTCAGCTCGCCGAGGGGGACCTCGGTGCTCGCCGCCTGCCGCTGGTTCCGGGTCACCAGGCCGTGGGTGTGGTTGAAAAGCTCGGATCCGGTGTCACCGGCTGGAACGTCGGTGACCGGGCCGGTGTCGCGTGGCTCGCGGGTGCCTGTGGAACCTGTCCGCGCTGCCGGTCCGGACGCGAGAACCTGTGCGAACAGGCGACATTCACCGGCTGGGATCGCGACGGAGGCTACGCCGAAAAAATGGCGGTGCGAGCGGACTTCGCGCTCCGGCTCCCGGCGGAAATTGAGCCGGCCGACGCGGCTCCGTTGCTGTGCGGTGGAGTGATCGGATACCGGGCGCTCAGGGTGTCCGGCATCCAGCCGGGCAGGCGCCTTGGACTTTACGGTTTCGGGGCGTCAGCGCTCCTGGCGATCCAGGTCGCGGTTCACTGGGGCTGCGAGGTGTTCGTCTGCACGCGTTCAGCCGAGGAGCAGGCGCGAGCGCGTTCGCTCGGCGCAGCCTGGGCCGGCGGCTACGAGGAACTGCCGCCCGCGCCGCTCGATGCGGCCGTGACGTTTGCGCCTGCGGGAGACGTGGTGGTGGCGGCTCTAAAAGCGGTCGACCGCGGGGGTACCGTGGCGATCAACGCGATCCACCTGGATCGGGTGCCCGAATTTCCTTATGACCTGCTCTGGTGGGAGCGCAGCCTGCGCAGCGTGGCGAACTTCACCCGGGCGGACGCGGTCGAATTCCTCGAACTGGCGGCGGCGATTCCGATCCGCACGTCGGTCGATCCCTACCCGCTTGCGAACGCGAACGAGGCCCTAGCCCGGCTGAAAGCTGGCCAGGTGCACGGTGCCGCGGTGCTGGTGACCTGAAGGCTACGCGGAACGGAGGGCCTGATCCCGCGGGAGCTGGTCCTGCCCCGCCACTTCACAGAGTTCGCACGGGCGTTTGGTCACTCGCCCCGTCTTCGCATCGACCACCCATTGCCTGGGATGCGGCTCGTGGACAGGCGCGGCGGGTGCTGCGGCGAGAGATGGTGCTGGTCGAGTCAACATGGTTGGCAGCCTCCGCTGTAAGTGTCCGACAGTCGCGTTAACGCTGATGAGCGGGTGGCACGTTGAGTGGGGGACGTAGCCACCCGCCCGGAGAGGAGCGCTTCAGGCAGATTTGATCTCGACCTTTTTCGCTGCCGGCAGGACCGGCGTGGTCTTGGGCAGGTGAATCTCGAGGACGCCGTCCCGGAGCCTGGCCTCGATTTTGGTTTCGTCAACATTCGCGGGGATCGCTAGTGCTCGTTCGAACGACCCGAAGAAGCGTTCACTGTGGGTGCGACCTTTGTCCTGCTCCTTCTTCGCCGTGTGCTTCTGGCCTTTGAGGTAGAGAACACCGGCCCGGATGTTGACCTCCATGTCCTTTTGCTCAACGCCGGGCAGTTCTGCCTGGATCAGTACCTCTGCGTCGGTCTCGCTCACGTCGCAGCGAGGCGTCCATTCCGTCATCAGTCCGCCGTCGGGCCAGGGGCGCGCCAATAACTCCCGCGGCCATATTGCGAGCATGTCGTCCAGTGGGCTCCAGCGAGTAAGTCCGGCCATCGCGGTTCCTCCGGCCTGTAGTGTCCGCGAACATAGTCGGACTTACCGGTCGGCGCGCGCAGGGCCCAAAGACGCGTTTTCAATGAGTCGATCGGCCCCGGGCCAGGGCTCGAAGTGTCCGGCTGGCCTAACTCCAGCGGTCCCAGCGCATGATCTCGCTGAGGGGCTTCCGCGTCACCGCGCCGAACTTCCCGAGCGGGTAGCCAACGGGGATGAGGCAGAACGGCTCGATGCCATCCGGGAGACCGAGAACCGCTTTCGCCGCGGGTCGGTCCGAGAGGGCGAATGTCGTCGGTGTGGCGGCCAGGGCGAGGGCGCGAGCCGCGAGCAGCAGGTTCTGCACGCCCGGCCAGATGGAACCGCCGGCACCGGCGCCCGCAAAGAAGCTTTCGCGGACGGGCCCGCCCACCTGCAGGCAGGCGATGATCAGCGCGGGGACGTCGGCGAAGTGCTCCGCCTGGTAGCGCACGGCTTCGAGCTGGCGCGCGCGAGCCTCGGGGGACTGGTGGGGGAGCGCCGCGGGCCGGGTCGCGCTGTAGGCCCGGAAGACCTTCATGTTGAGTTCGGCGAGCTTCTCTTTCTGAGCCCGGTCGCGAACGACGAGCCAGCGGCCGTTCTGCTGATTCGATCCCGATGGGGCCTGGTTGGCGGCGTCGATGAGTTTGACGAGCAGCTCTTCCGGGACCGGATCGGGCTTGATCCGCCGCATGGCGCGGCAGTTATACATGACTTCGAACAAGCCCATCTCTTCGGCCAAGTGATCTCTCCGGAAGTTAGTAGCATTATTCTACGGGCCGCCCGCGTCCAGGCCTCATCGCACGGTTCCGGGAATGCCCGACTTTTCTTTCCCGCCCGGGATTGCGTACCATAAGGCGAAACCGCATTCGTGGCCGCGCTTATCAAG
This sequence comes from Tepidiformaceae bacterium, assembly GCA_036508775.1. Classification (GTDB taxonomy): domain Bacteria; phylum Chloroflexota; class Dehalococcoidia; order Tepidiformales; family Tepidiformaceae; genus JBGPOS01. The sequence continues at coordinate 4,658 of DATCGT010000258.1, forward strand.
ATGGGGTGAAGGGATCCGGCCCTGTGAAGCCCCGGCAACCTGTCCGGCTGGATAAGGTGCTAACTCCGGCCCCCCGCTTGCGAGGGGGGAAGATGAGAGCGCCAGCGCTCGAAGTCAAACGGCCCACCGCGGAATGAGGAGTTTGCAGATGGTTTCCTGCACGGGCCGAATGGGCATGCTCTAGCCCCTTGAGCGAAGGGGCCCCCCGTTACTACCCATCGTGACGACCGTGAGGCGCTTCGCGCTTCACTATCGCCGGGCTGGTATCGCCCGGGACGGAGTTGAGCATGAGTTACGCAACGAATCTGCGCTGTCGAGAGTGTCAACGCGAATATCCGCTGAAGGCGACTCACGTCTGCGAGTTCTGCTTTGGGCCGGTTGAAGTCACCTATGACTACGACGCCCTTCGCAAGAACGTGACCCGCAAGAGCATTGAGGCCGGTCCGAAGAGCCTCTGGCGCTACCGCGATTTCCTGCCCTGTGACGCGGACGCCGCGATCGACATCGGCGCCGGTTACACCCCGCTAATCCACGCAAAGAACCTCGGCAAGGCGCTCGGGCTTCCGAATCTCTACCTCAAGAACGACACGATGAACCCGACGTGGTCGTTCAAGGATCGAGTCGTGGCCGTCGCGAGTACCCGGGCGCGCGAGCTGGGTTACACGAAGCTCGCCTGTGCCAGCACGGGCAACCTGGCAAACAGCGTCAGCGCTCATGCCGCGGCGGGCGGCATGGAGGCCGTGGTCTTCATCCCAAACGACCTCGAACTCGGGAAGGTCGCGGGTTCCCTTGTCTATGGTCCCACGCTGGTAAAGGTGCGTGGCAACTATGACGCGGTGAACCGCCTCTGTGCCGAACTCGCCGGTTCCTACAACTGGGCGTTTGTGAACGTGAACGTTCGCCCCTACTACTCCGAGGGCTCGAAGACGCTGGGCTTCGAAGTAGCGGAGCAGCTTGGCTGGCGCGCCCCGGACCATTGTGTCGTGCCGATCGCGAGCGGCTCGCTCTTCGTGAAGATCCGCAAGGGCTTCCAGGAACTCGCCAAAGTAGGGCTTATCGAAGAGTCGAAGATCCGGATGAGCGGCGCGCAGGCGACGGGTTGCTCACCGGTGGCGACCGCATGGCAGGAAGGTTCGATGAACTTCCGGCCGCAACGCCCGAACACCATCGCGAAGTCAC
>DATCGT010000259.1:0-9635 GCA_036508775.1 Tepidiformaceae bacterium
CACGGCCGGAGTTGCTCAGGCAGCGCCCGAACGTTCGCACTGAGCTCGCGGACCGGGCGATCGACGTGAACGTGGGAACCCTTCTCGCCTACCGGGTGGCGACCATGCAGGCGCGTGGGATGGTCCCGAACCATGAAGCGAGCGCGAGCAAGCTCTTCGGGAGCGAGATGGGGCAGCGTATCGCACTGACGGGCATGCACCTCCTGGCGATGCACGGTGAACTGCGTGACGGTTCGCGCGGCGAGATCGTTGACCTTGCAACGGGATACCTGGGCTCCGCTTCCGGGACGATTGCGGCGGGCACCAGCGAGATCCAGCGGGGCATCATCGCCACCAGGGGGCTCGGGCTGCCCCGGGGATAGCGATTCGAACACCGGGGCGGCTGCGGAGGCGTCATAACACGTCATAACCGGGCCTACCGTGTCTCCCGGTTTCGGCCTACCCTGACTGACACCACTTTCACTAATGCAGGCCGGTCCCCGGCCTCAGGAGAACTGTCATGACCCAGACCGGAACATGGGCCGTCAAGGTCGGCCTCGCTCAGATGCTGAAGGGCGGCGTCATCATGGACGTCGTTACCCCGGAACACGCGAAGATCGCCGAGGAGGCGGGCGCCTGCGCCGTTATGGCGCTCGAACGCGTCCCCGCTGACATCCGCCGCGACGGTGGTGTCGCGCGGATGAGCGACCCGGCGATGATCCGCGGGATCATCGAGGCGGTGACGATCCCGGTGATGGCGAAGGCGCGCATCGGCCACTTCGTCGAAGCGGACGTCCTCCAGTCGCTGGGCGTCGACTACATCGACGAGTCCGAGGTGCTGACGCCCGCCGACGAAGAGCATCACATCGACAAGCACCGGTTCACGGTCCCGTTCGTTTGCGGCTGCCGGAACCTCGGGGAGGCCCTCCGCCGCATCGGCGAAGGGGCGGCGATGATCCGCACGAAGGGCGAAGCCGGCACCGGCGACATCGTCGAAGCGGTCCGCCACATGCGCACGGTGCAGGACGAAATCCGCCGCATCCAAAACATGTCGGACGACGAACTCTATGCGACCGCCAAGGAACTCGGGGCGCCGCTGGAACTGGTCCGGCAGGTCAAGGTGGAAGGCCGCCTCCCGGTCGTGAACTTCGCGGCCGGTGGCGTTGCCACCCCGGCAGATGCCGCCCTGATGATGCGACTCGGCGCCGAGGGAGTGTTCGTGGGCTCTGGCATCTTCAAGAGCGAGACCCCCGCGAAGTTCGCGAAAGCGATCGTCGAAGCGACCACGCATTACATGGACCCCGAGGTCATCGCGAGGGTCAGCACGGGCCTCGGCAGCGCCATGAAGGGGATCAGCGTGTCCTCACTTCAGGAGAAGGAACTCCTGGCGACGCGCGGCTGGTAGCCACAATGGCTCCCACGCAGTGCCGACCTCGAAGGGACGGGGCCACTGGCGAAGGGTGACGCGGCGCGGATCCTGGCGCTGACGGCTAACGGGGACGCAAAACGGCCCGCCACAAGGGCGGGCCGTTCCTGACTGCGCAGTTGAGGGCGCGAACTACTCGATTTCGACGGTCGCGCCGGCTTCGACCAGCTTGGCCTTGATGGACTCGGCGTCGGCCTTGGCGATGCCTTCCTTCACTTTCGTGGGGGCGGCTTCGACCAGGTCCTTGGCTTCCTTGAGGCCGAGGCCGCTGACGACTTCGCGGATGGCCTTGATGACGTTGATCTTGTTTTCGCCGAAGCTCTTGAGAACGACGTTGAATTCGGTCTTCTCTTCTTCTGGCTCGGCGGCACCGGCGGCGGCAACAGCCGGCCCGGCTGCCATCATCATCGGGGCGGAGGCGGTGATCCCGAACTCTTCTTCGATGGCCTTGTTCAGGTCGCGGAGTTCGAGGAGCGTCATGCCCTTGATGATGTCGAGTGCTTGTTCAATCTTGGTTGCCATCTAGCGTCTCCTGTGTGTTTGGTGTCGGGTGCGGGCTCAGGCCGCGCCCTGCGACTCAAGCTGCTTGGCGCGAGCTTCAAGAAGCCCGGCGAAATTGCGTTGTGCGGATTGCAGCAGGCCCGTGAGGTTGTACAGCGGGCTCTGGAGCTTTCCGACGACGTCCGCCACCATCTGCTCTTTCGAGGGGAGGGTGGCCAGGCTCTCGACTTCGGCACGGTTCAGGACCTTGCCTTCGATCCATCCGCCGTAGATTTCGAGGTTCAGGCGGCGGCTGCGGAGGTGCTCGGTGAGCGCCTTCACGGGAGCAATCGGATCTCCGTAGCCGAAGGCGATAGCCGTCGGGCCGTTGAGGATTTCCGAAAGTTCCGGCCGGTTCGCCTGGGCGGCGGCCATGGACGCGAGGGTGTTCTTGACGACTTTCACTTCGGTGTTGGTGGGCCGAAGGGAACGCCGAAGGTCGGTGATCTGTGCGACGGTGAGGCCACGATAGTTGGCGCTGATGGCGATTGAGGCGCGGGAGACCGCGTCTTTCAGCTCGGCCAGCATTGCAACCTTCCGTGGGGTCGGCATAGGCGGGCTCCTTTGGAGTCAACGGCGGAAGGCAGTGGCGGGGCGAACCCGCTTGCTGCGCTCCTTGAGCGGAGCCGGAAAACGAAAATCCCCGCCGCCAGGGCAGGGACGCAGCCGACGCGGGCGCACGGCCCGGTGGCTGGAAGTCTCGCCTTGGCAGGTGCCTTTCGGCTTATCCCTCCGCCCGAAGGCGGTTCACACAGGGACCTGCGGTCTCCGGCTATTCAGTTATCTATCAAGAGAAAATGTACGACGCTCCGGGCGTCTACGGCAATTCGCGCGATCGCTGTGAATTATTCGTCGATCGGGTGCCGGACCTGTAGGGATGGTGCCCTGATTCCGATCATAAGAGGTAATGGACTCCGTTCGAGCGCCGCGAGCCCGATACAGTGTTTGATGTGCGCTGGAGCTGGCTGCTGATTCTTTCGATCCTGGCGCTCGCCGCCGGGGTCTCCTGCGAGCCTGGCGAAAAGGCATCGACCCCGACACCGGCCTCAGCATCTCAGCGACGGAACAGCCCACTCCCCCGGAACCACTGACGCCGGAGCCAACGCGCTCGGATCGCCTGCCGACGCCACCGATCACGCCAACGCCGAAGCCGACGCCTGTGCAGACGCCGCTCAGCACCGTTCGGGCCGCTACTCTTTCGCGGCGGCGTCCCGCTCGAGCAGATACTCCGTCACCGCGACGAGCCCGCTGTAGGCGTAGTTCAGGTAGTCCATCGGCGTCAATTCGAGCTTCTTCATGGTCTCTTTGCGTGCGTTGACCGGGTCCCAGGAGCCGGTGGCTTCGATCGAATCGTGGTCGATGCCGAACTCAAGCTCATAGAGTTCGCCGTCCTCGTAGACAACGACGCAGCCACGGTCGGGGTCAGCCGCGCCGCCGGCTTCGCACTCGATCGCGTTCGTGAAGAGCGCGTTCGGGAAGGGCGGGAAGGGGGCGAGGTCCGCGCAGGCTTCCTTGAGGAGCCCCTGGAGTTGCATGGCGGCCCGTTCTAAGACGTTGTCGGCCTGGACTTTTCGGAGAAGTGCGGTGCTTGCCATAGTTGCGTCAGTCTATCGGGCGCCGAACTGACGCGCTTCCAGGCCGATGGGGGCACAATTTCACGGCCGGTCACGCTCCATAACTGCCTGTCCCGGCCCATCCGCGGGGTGTAAGATCCGACTCCCGGCATAATGTTTACCCACCTACACACTCATACCGAGTTTTCGCTCCTTGATGGGATGACGAAGATGGCTCCCCTCACCGATCGCGTGAAGGAGCTGGGCATGGAAGCCGTGGCGATGACCGACCACGGGGCGCTTTACGGGGCCATCGATTTCTATCGCGAAGCGCGCAGCCGCGGGATCAACCCGATCATTGGCGTCGAGACCTACGTCGCCCAGGGGAGCCGTCACAGCCGCGAGCGCGGCGATAGCCAACCCTATCATATGGTCCTCCTCGCGCGGGACCTGGTGGGCTACAAGAACCTGATTGCCCTGGTCACGAAGGCGAACCTCGAAGGCTACTACTACAAGCCGCGCATCGACCGCGAGCTGCTGGAGATGCACAGCGCCGGGCTGACCGCGCTCAGCGGCTGCCCCTCGGCGGAGTTCCACCGGCGCCTCCAGGAGGGCGATCGCGAGGGCGCGATCACGGTCGCGAAGTGGCATCGTGAGGTCTTCGACGGCCACTACTACCTCGAAGTACAGGACCACGGGGATGAGAAGTTCACGCGCCTGAACCCGGTCATCGCTGGTATCGGGAAGGAACTGGGCATCCCGGTGGTCGCGACGAACGACAGCCACTACACGCTGGCATCGGAACACCTGGCCCACGACGTTCTCCTCTGCATCGGCACCAACGCGACGGTCGAACAGACCGGGCGATTCAAGTTCGAGGGCACGGGCTACCACGTGAAGAGCGAGGAGGAGATGCTCGCGCTCTTTCCCGAAAACCCGGAGTTCATCAGCAACACGCAGCTCGTCGCGGCCGACTGCAACCTCGACCTGAAATTCGACAGGCAGCTCCTTCCGGAGCCGCCCATCCCGGCGGGGCGAACGAGCGAGGACTACCTCCGCGAGATCTGCATGCGGGGGTTGCATGCCCGCTTCCCGGACGTCAGCCAGAGCCTTGAAGAGCGCCTCTACTACGAGCTCGACGTCCTCAAGCAGACCGGCTTCACGGACTACATCTACGTAGTGAAAGAGATCGCGGACTTCGCCCGCCGGGCGGGAATTCGCATGGGTGTGCGAGGGTCGGCGGCGGCGTCGCTGGTGCTGTATTCGTTGAATGTGACCGACATCGACCCGGTGTCGAATCGGCTGGTCTTCGAGCGCTTCCTGAACCTGGAACGGCGCGAGATGCCCGACGTCGACTTCGACTTCGCTGACGACCGGCGAGAGGAAATGATTCGCTTCGCGTACGAGCGGTACGGTGCGGACCGGGTGGCGCAGATCATCACGTTCGGGACCCTCGGCGCGAAGGCGGCTATCCGCGACGTAGGGCGGGCGCTGGGCATGAGCTACGCGGACACCGACCGGGTAGCGCGCCTGATCCCGAATGCGCTCCACATCACCCTTAGCGACGCGATCGAGCAGTCTACAGAGTTGCACGACGCGATTTCGGCAGACCCGAAGGTGTCGCGGCTGGTCGAACTGGCGAAGCAGCTCGAAGGCGTGTCGCGGCACGCGAGCACTCACGCTGCCGGTGTCGTTATCTCGCGGGATCCGTTGATTGAGCACGTGCCATTGCAGCGCCCGAACCGCGGCGATGAGACGAGCATCCCTACGACCCAGTACGCGATGGAGCAGGTGGCGAAGATCGGCCTGCTCAAGATGGACTTCCTCGGCCTCTCGAACCTGACGATCCTGCAGCACGCGATCGACATCGTGAACGAGACGACGGGGACCGAAATCGACCTCGTCGCACTGCCGGACGGCGACCCGAAGACGATGGAGATGCTCGGGAAGGGCGAGACCTTCGGCGTGTTCCAGCTTGAGTCGAGCGGGATGCGGCGCTACGTCCAGGACCTGCAGCCCACGAACATCGCCGACCTCTGTGCGCTCGTCGCGCTTTACCGGCCAGGGCCGATGCAGCACATCCCCACCTATATCAAGGGGAAGCACGGCGAGATCGAGATCAAGTACCCCCACCCCGATCTCTCGAACATCCTCGACGAGACCTACGGGGTCATCGTCTACCAGGACCAGGTGATGCTCGTCGCGCAGCAGTTCGCGGGCTACACGCTTGGCCAGGCCGACGTGATGCGCAAAGCGATGGGGAAGAAGAAGGCCGAGATCATGGGCGCCGAGCGAACGCGGTTCGTGGAAGGCGCCATCGCGAAGGGCTACTCCGAGTCAGATGCGAGCGCGGTCTTCGACCTGATCGAGCCGTTCGCCGGGTACGCGTTCAATAAGGCCCACAGCTGGTGCTACGGGAACATCGCCTACCAGACGGCGTACCTGAAGGCGAACTATCCGGTCCAGTACATGACCGCCGTCCTCCAGATGACAAAGAGTGCACCCGACACCCACGAGCGCATAGCCAGCGCGGTAGCTGAGTGCACCAAGCTCGGCATCGAAGTGCTGCCCCCCGACGTGAACGACAGCGAAGAGAACTTCTCGGTCGAGACGCGGCAAGACGGGTCCCTCGCGATTCGCTTCGGCATCGGCGTCGTCAAGAACGTGGGGCCGTCGTCGGTTGAGGGGATCATTGCTACCCGGAAGGAAAGCGGTCCCTATCGAGACATCGAGGACTTCTGCAAGCGGGCCGACCTCGCGAATTCGAACAGCCGCGCCCTGGAACACCTGGTGAAGGCGGGAGCCCTCGATATGCTCGGCGACCGGGGGACGTTGCTGGTCAACGTCGATCGGCTGATGAACCTCTCGCGGCGCGAGCGAGAACTGCGCGAGAGCGGCCAGTCGACGATGTTCGACCTGTTTGGGAGCCAGGTCGATACGCCGCTTCCCAGCCTCGAACTGGAGCTGCGACCGGCCAACCGCGAGGACATGCTCGCCTGGGAGAAGGAAGTGCTCGGGGTGTACATCTCTGAGCATCCCTTCAAGTCGGCGGCGCATGACCTCGCCACCTACACCAGCCACAACCTGGTCGATCTGACGATGGAGCTGGCGGGCCAGGTGGTGAACGTCGCGGGTCTCGTGCAGCGGGTCCAGGCGCGGGTCACGAAGGACGGCCGCAAGTTCTACGTCGTAGGGCTCGAAGACCTCTCCGGGACGGCGGAACTGACGATCTGGAGCGACGTGCTGGAGATCACGGGCGAAGCGATGTGGGCCGAAGGCCAGGTACTGCTTGTCTCGGTGGATTGTCGCGAGCGAGGGGATCGGCTGAATTTGAACGTACGCAAGGCGGCGCCTTACGACATGAAGGAGGGTGCCGTGGTTGGCTTCTCAGCGGACCAGTGGCAGGTGGAGCAGTCCCGTCCGCGTCGCGGACCCCCGGCCGGACCGCGACCTCCTTACAACAACGGCAATGGTGCCCCGGCCGGGACGACTGCGCCCGCCGCTACCTCCGAGGCGTCGCGGCGCGGCGTGCAGCCGCCGGTCAACGGCGATGCGGCGCGGCTCGTCGTGACGATCTACGAGACCGAGGATGACAAGGCCGACGAGGCGCTCCTGAAAGCCGTCGCGGGGATGCTCAAGGAGAGCCCCGGCAAGGACGAGGTGCGGCTCGTGATTCATGACGCTGACGGCCAGGAGATGGAGTTCGACCTGCCCCACGCAACCGTCACCGAGGACCTGGCGCGGAGCATTCGCGCCGTCCTGCGGAACAACGGTCACGTCCGGCTGACGGGCCCGAAAGTCGCCGCCTGAAGCCTACTGCTGGATGTCGATGGCCAGCCGGGTCGGGTTCTGGAGTTCGATCACCCGGTATGCCCTGAACACCGAACCCACCACCCAGGAAACCACGCCTTCGAAGTCGCAGGTGGGCTTCGCCTCCTTGAGCGACTGGAGGTTCGCGACGATGTCGCTGCTTGCCACGGTCGCGTTCCCGCCTGCGTCGTGTGCGACGGCGGGGCGGAAGGTGATGCTGAGCAGGGCGGCGCCGCTGGTTGTTACCGGCTTGCCCGACCCGCATTGCGACACGGACTGGACGTACTTGACCTCGTAGGAGGGCAAGGCCGTCCCCTGGAACTCGAAGACGATGCGATCGTAGCCGTCGTTCTTGCCCACCCGGACATCGGTGAGGAGGGGCTGGCCCGTCTTCGCCGACCCGGCGCCGCTGGCGACCGTGGTAGCGGGCTGGAAGTCGGGGAGCGCTGCTGTTGGGGTCGCGGCCGGCGTCGGTGACGAGGTGGCCTGTGAAGGTACCGGTGTCGGCGTGGGCGAGACCCGCGTCGTCGTCGAGCTGATGGGAGTTGGCGTGACGCTGTTCGTGTTCTTCCCGCAAGCCGTGCCAGCTACCACCGTGAGTGCGAGCACGGCCACGAGCATGCTCAACCGCTTCTTCATCAACAGGCTCCTGCTGTGGCCTGTCGTGCGGCCAGCCCAGATAGGATAAGCCCGGGCGCTGCGGCAAGGGGAAACACGCGGGCACGCAAGTTCCCTGCACCCGGGCTACCTTGTTCATCGTTCCCGCATGGCCGAACGAGTCTCAAGGTAAAGACCGGGGGCTGCCGAGTTGGGTGCGGGCATCGGTGCCGCCCGGCTGGATTAAGATCGGCGCGATGCTACCCATCGAATCCCGTGTCGCCGTCAACGACGTTGAGCTTTGCCTCTTCGAATGGCCCGGCGCCGGGCCGCCGATAGTGCTCGTTCACGCGACCGGGTTCCATGCGCGCTGCTGGGACCAGGTGGTGGCGCACCTTCCGGGACGGCACGTGTATGCGGTTGACATGCGTGGGCATGGGCGAAGTTCAAAGCCCGAGCCACCCTACCCCTGGGACCGCTTCGGCGATGACCTGGCTTCGATGGCCAGTCTGCTGCGTATCGAAGGGGCGATCGGGGTTGGGCATTCGATGGGCGGACATTCGGTCGTGCTTGCGGCGGCGGGAGCGCCGGGTGCGTTCGCGAAGCTGCTGCTCATCGACCCGGTGATCATGCCGCGGGCATCCTATGCCGAGGCGCACCCGCCGAGCGAAGGCCACTTCTCAGCCCGGCGGCGGAACGAGTGGGCGTCGGCGGAGGAGATGTTCGAACGCTTCAAGGACCGCCCGCCCTTCAATAGCTGGGAGCCAGCCGTGCTCCGGGACTACTGCGAGTATGGGCTGGTTCCCTCACCTGACCGGAAGTGGCTCGTGCTCGCCTGCCCGCCGGCCATCGAGGCGGCGATCTACGCGTCGGGCCAGGGGACTGACGCCTATCCCGCGATCGAGTCGCTGGACATCCCGGTCCGCATCCTGCGCGCGAGGCAGCGACCGGAGGGCGGCGGCGCGCCGGCGGACATGAGCGGGTCGCCCACAACACAGGACCTCGCGACGCACTTTCGACAGGCGAAGGACATGGTCCTGCCGCAGTACTCGCACTTCATCCCGATGGAGGCGCCGGAATTTGTGGCCGACCAGATCGTGGAGCTGATCAGCGCGTAGCGGTCAGGGTTCGACAGGGGCGGCGGAGTAGCCGACGAAGTCAGGGCGGCGGCGCAGGAGCACGCCGATCCGGGGTACGGGCGGGACGAGGAACGGGCCGACGTTCACGAGGTCAATGGCGTCGAAGCCGCATTCGGTGAACAGCGCCACGAGCCGTCCCCAGCCACGCAGATCAACTTCCGCGCAGCCCCCCGATACGACCCGGCGGTGAATGCGGTTGAGCCAGCCGTTGACCACTGGGGCAATCTCAAGAACAAGGGCCGAGCCGCCCGGGGCCAGCACGCGGGAAACCTCGTCGGCGAAGGCGTGGACGACGTCGTCGTCGAAGCGGCGGACCAGGTAGAACGCGGTGAGGCAGTCGATCGAAAGGTCGCGGACGGGCAGGTGTTCGGGCCAGGCGACGACCTCGGGAGCGCCGGGGCCGTCGACGATATCGATGGTTACCGGCGGAACGGTGAGGCCGGCACGGGCGGCGACCAGGTGGGCGAATGCGGCGGTCCCGCAGCCGATGTCGAGGTAGCGGCGGCCCGGTGCGAGCCCAACGAGGCTGATCACGCGCTGGACGCGTGGGGTCAGGGCGGCCATGCCGGCCTGCGAATCGACGGCGCGGTC
>DATCGT010000260.1:0-5673 GCA_036508775.1 Tepidiformaceae bacterium
CATCTCCAGCGCCCCATCGGTGATCTCCAGCTTGTGATGAGACTCGTACTTCGGCCGCAGACCTTTGAGGATGAGAATCGTGTCCTCTACCGATGGCTCTTCGACGTAGACGGGGGCAAAGCGCCGTTCGAGCGCCGGGTCCTTTTCGATACGGGTCCGGTATTCATCCAGCGTGGTGGCGCCGATCGCGTGGAGCTCCCCTCGCGCAAGCGCCGGCTTCATCAGGTTGCTGGCGTCGATGGCGCCGTCCGCCCCTCCGGCGCCCATGACGGTATGAAGTTCGTCGATGAAGAGGATGACCTCGCCTTCCGACTGCTTCACCTCTTCCATGACGGCCTTCAGGCGTTCCTCGAACTCACCCCGGAACTTCGAACCAGCGACGAGCGCTCCCAGGTCCAGGGCGAGGATTCGCTTGTCTTTGAGGTTCTCCGGGACGTCGCCCGCGGCAATCTTCTGGGCGAGACCTTCGACGATCGCCGTCTTGCCGACGCCAGCCTCCCCGATGATGACCGGGTTGTTCTTTCGCCGCCGGTTGAGGATCTGCATGACTCGCCGGACCTCAGCTTCGCGCCCGATCACCGGGTCGAGCTTCCCTTCGCGCGCGGCCTCGGTGAGGTCAGCGGCGTACTTCTCGAGGCTCTGGTAGCGGCTCTCGGCCGTAGGACTCGTCACACGAGCCTTGCCGCGAATGTCCTGGAGGGCGCGGTAGATCGCTTCCTTCGTGACGCCCAACTCGGCGAGCAGCTTCGTTGCCCCGCTCTCCTCGTTGTCCGCGATGGCGATGAGGAGGTGTTCGACCCCGACGTATTCGTCCTTCAGGCGATCGGCCTCGGCATTCGCGACCTCGAGCATCCGCACGACCTCTGGAGTCGTGTAGATCTGGACCACGTCATAGCCAAGGCGAGGCATTTCCTTCAGGACAGCCGCCACACGGTCGCGGAGTCGCGCCGGGTCCACATTCAGCTTCTGCAGCACCTGCTGGGCGAGGCCACCCTCCAACCCCACCAGGGCAGCGAGAACATGCGGCACGCCCCACTGGCTGTTGCGCTGCTGCCGGACGATTTCCTGCGACTGGGCCAGCACCTGCTGGGCCTGCTCGGTGAACCTGTCCTGTCTCATCATTTGGGGGCCTCCTGACCTTTGATTGCCTGGGCCCGACGCCCGGGCCTCATCCTGTGCTTTTGATGTTGGTGATGGGCCGCCGGATTACGACGGTCCGGTGGGCTAGTCCTCGTAGGCATCCGGCCCCGTGTAGGGCGCCGGGAGACGCGTGGCGCGCAGTCGGTCAAGCTCGGCACGGACTGCCTCGAGGGCAGCCTGGACCTCCCGCAACCGCTCACCCATGCGCAGGATGATGTCGACCCCTGCGAGATTGACCCCGAGGTCGTCGATCAGGCGCTGTGCCTGCCGGACCCTCTGGATGTCGAAGTTCGAATACATGCGGATGTTGCCACCCGTTCGCTTTGGCTCGATCAGGCCGGCGCGCTCGTAGTAGCGCAGCGTTTGCTGATGCACGCCGACCATGCGGGCAGCAATGGAGATGACATAGCACGGCTCATCGTTGCCCAGTTCACCCGGCTGTTCGCTGCTTCTTCCTCGGGCCATGTGACGTCACCTCCCTTCGAGGTTTACGACCCCGCTCCCGGCGTCGCGCCGAGTTTCCGGAGTGCTTCGAAATGGTCCCGCTCCTCGGGTGTCAGCTTTTCAGGCATGAGGACCCGGACACGAACGAAGAGATCGCCCCTCCCGGCTTTGCCGAGCAGAGGCATCCCCTTCCCCGCCAGGCGGATCTGGCGGCCATTCTGAGTGAGTTCGGGCACTTTGAGGGCGACCCTGCCGTCCATCATCTGCACCTCTACCTCTCCTCCGAGAACCGCGTCGGTGTAGGGAACCGTCACGTCCAGGTAGAGGTCGTCGCCCTTGCGTTCAAAGCGCGCGTTCTCCTTCACCGTGGTGACCAGGTAGAGATCCCCGGGAGGCCCGCCGCCGATACCGGGGCGGCCTTCGCCCGCCACGCGAACACGGGAACCGGTCTTCACGCCGGGCGGCACCTTCACTTCGAGCCGGCGCTGACGCAGCACCTGCCCGGCGCCCTCGCAGGCGTGGCAGATCGCGCCCGCGACCTGTCCGGAGCCACCGCAGGTGGTGCACGCTTCGGGCCCTTCCAGCTGGACCGTCCGGGTTGTGCCGTGGAAGGCCTCCTCAAGGGAGAGTTCCACTGGCGACTCGATGTCCTGCCCGCGGCGGCTTGCCTGGCGTCCTCTGGGGCCACCGCGACTGCCGCGAAAGAGGCTGTCGAAGATCGAGCCGAAGTCCCCGGGCACACCCTCAGCACTGAAGGTCTGGTTGCCATCCGGGCGCCCCCAGCCCCCGGCCGGTTGTCGGCGCTGCTGCTCCTCGATCTGGTCGGCGTACTCCCAGCGGTCGCCGTAGCGGTCGTACTTCCGCCGCTTCTCGGCGTCCGAGAGAACCTCAAACGCGGCCGTGACCTCTTTGAAGCGTGCTTCCGCCGCCCGATCGTTTGGACTGACATCGGGGTGGTACTTGCGCGCCAGTTTCCGGTAGGCACTTCGGATGTCTTTGTCCGAGGCGCTCCGTGACACTTCGAGGACGTCATAGAGGTTCTTTGCCATAGCTGCTCTTCAACCCTAGCAGGGCCAATGTCCGCCTTGCAACTACTCTGTGCGCAGATACTCTAATAGTACCATTGTCATCTTTCCTACATTCGGCAGTCCCGATCATCAAGAAGGGGCCGGTTTCGCCAGAGGACGATCCTTTTCTTGTTTCCGCGTTTGCAGACGCGGGCGTAGCATCGCCAGTGAAATGATGGAGCCGCCGCCGACCGCCCACCCCTCAGTTATGCGCAGAGTGAACTACATCTTCGCGATCCTCTCGGCTGCCCTGGGCGTGCTACTGATCCTCTTCATGCTCACCCAGTCCGTCGGATGGAATATAGGGATGGCGATCGGCGTTGTCCTACTCTTGAACGGCCTCGTCCGTCTCTGGTTTCTCCAGGACGACCGTTGATGGAAAAATCGTTCCGTATCGCGTTCACCGGGCAAGGCGCACAATAGTCGACTGCTATGCCAAGCCCGCAAACGTTCCTGGTGCCAATAAGTAGTTCGCCCGCGAGCCTTGAAGCGGTGGCTATCGCCTGCGGCTTGGCCAGGCAGCGCAAGGGACGTGTCTACGTTGTCCATGTCATCGAAGTCCTGCGCTCACTCCCACTGAATGCCGAGATGCAGGGAGATGCGCGGCGTGGAGAGCAACTCCTTCGCCAGGCCGAGGAGGTCGCGGCGCGCGCTGGCAGCCAGATAACCGGAGAACTGCTCCAGGCACGCGAAGCCGGCCAGGCGATTGTGGACGAGGCCCGGGAGCGCGGAGTCGATGCGATTGTCATGGGCATCGGGTACAAGCGGCTCATCGGGACGTTCCAGGTAGGTCGAACGGCCGACCACGTCCTCAAGAATGCTCATTGTGAAGTGTGGGTGGTTCGGCAGGCCATCAGCGGGCCGGACCCTCAGAAACACGAATAAGATGGTGGAAGAATGAACGTGCTCATCATGGGCTGTGGGCGGCTCGGAGCCCGGATCGCCGCCGCACTCGACGTCGCCGGGCAGACGGTCACGATCCTCGATATCAACTCCTCCTCTTTCAGGCGCCTGCCCGAAACATTCCAGGGAACGCGCGCGATCGGCAACGGCATGGATGGCCCTGCCCTGGAACGCGCCGGGATCAGGCAGGCGGATGCATTCATGGCGGTCACACAGGGCGATAACCGCAACTACTTCGCCAGCCAGATGGCGCGCGAGGTCTACGGCGTGAAGCGCGTCCTCTGCAGGGTCTACGACCCGATGCGCGAAGACATCTACCACGCGGCCGGGCTGGAGACCTTCAGCCCGACGAGTCTCGGCGCGCAGATCATGGTGGATATGCTGCTCACGAAGCCGGCGGCGGGGGGATAGTTATGTACATCATCGTCGGCGGCGGCGGGAAGGTCGGATTTCACCTCGCGCAGGAACTCCTCCAGGGGAATCACGAGGTTCTCGTCGTTGAACGTGAACAGACGCGCGCGTCGGCGGTCGCCGATGACCTGGGCGAAAACGTCTTGTATGGCGACTGCTGCGAGGTTGCAACACTCGACGCGGCCGGGGTAGCCCGCGCGGACCTGGTCTGCGCCGTGACCGGCGACGACGAGGACAACCTCGTGATGTGCGAGATCGCGCGCCAGCGCGGCGTGCCGCGGACTATCGCCCGCATCAACAATCCGAAGAACGAACTCCTCTTCAAAAGGCGTGGCGTCGAAACCACGATTTCGGCGACCCAGGCGGTCCTGGCCCAGATCGAGTCCGAACTCCCAACCGCTGAGATGATCCCCCTGCTCCAGCTGCACAGCGGCCTGGAACTCGTCGAAGTGAAACTCCCGGAGACGTCTCCGGTCGTCGGGCGTCGCATACGCGACATCCTCCTACCATCGGAGTCCATCGTCTCGCTCGTGGTCGACCCGGGCGGGGTGCCGCGCATCCCCAGCGGCGAAACCCGGCTAAACGCGGGAGACGCTCTCGTCGTCGTAACCCCCCGCGAGAATCACGAAATGCTTCGTGAGGTCCTCATCGGCTCGACTCACGGGCTCGACACCTAGGCCGCGGGGATGAAGCTGGCCTGTCTGGGCCCGGCGGGGACCTTTGGCGAAGAGGCCGCACGGAAATACGCTCCCGGCGCCGAGCTCGTTCTCTGCCCATCGCACGCGGCGGTCGCCGCTGCCGTGGAGTCGCACCGCGCCGACTGCGGCATTGTTGGGATTGAGAACTCCCTGAGCGGCTCGGTCGCCGAGACGCTCGATATCCTCATCCACGACACAAAGCTGCAGATCCAGGCCGAACTCGTGCTACCGGTCGTACACAACCTCGTGGTGAAACCGGGCGTCCGCGCCGAGCAGGTGAAGGTGATCTTCTCGCACCCGGCGGCTCCGGGTCAGTGCCGCAAGTTCATCGAGAGCCATTTCGCCGGTGCGCAGGTGGAGGCGGCTCTCTCCACCGCTGAAGCGGTCGAGCGAACCATGCGCCGCGACGACAGCGCGGCGATCGCCAACCTCCGGGCGGCGGAGTTGTACGGCGCGGAAGTCCTCTTCCAGGGAATCCAGGACACCGACAACAACGTGACCCGCTTCGTCGTCCTGGGCCACGAAAGCGTGCCCCCGACCGGCCGCGACCGTACTTCCATCGCGTTTACGTTCCCCGCCGACCGGCCGGGCGTCCTGGCTGCGGTCCTGGCCGAGTTCGCGAAACGCAGCATCAACTGCTCGAAAATCGAAAGCCGCCCGACCCGCGAGGCGTTCGGTGAATACGTCTTCCTGGTCGACTTTGAAGGCCACGTCGCCGAGCCAAAGTTCGCCGACGTTATCGACACCATCCGACCGCTCTGCGCCGAGGTGAAGGTCTTCGGAAGCTATCCTCGCTGGCGCTGACTCGGGACAAGTGATGATCTTGCGGGCGTCATCAGAGCCTGCGAGGATCATCGCATGCAAGATGAAATCTACCGGGAAATCGCTGCCGCGCTTGAACAGGGTGAGGCTGTCGTTCTCGCGACGGTCGCGAGAACCCGCGGCTCCACTCCTCGTAAGACCGGAGCCAAGATGGTCGTCCGGAACGACGGCAGTTTCCTCGGCACCAT
>DATCGT010000261.1:0-11835 GCA_036508775.1 Tepidiformaceae bacterium
GCAGTCTTCGTCCCCTTCGGTGCCCGCGTCCTCCAGGGTATCGTCCTCGAGATCTCCCGCTCGACGTCGCTCGAACAGGTCCGTGAAGTAGGCGCAGTCGCCGATGGCACGCCGATCCTCGACACGCTCCACATCGCGCTCGCTCGCTGGCTCAGCGAAACGTACCTCGCGCCGCTCTGGGAATGTGTCGCCGTCTCCCTCCCTTCCGGCTACGGCCAGCGGTCCGTGACGATGGTCTCCCCGGTTGAGATCCCTCCCTTGCTGCCCGCCAACCCCCGCGACCAGAAGATCCTCCAGCACGTCGCCGCGCACGGGCAGGTCACCCTCGACGCGCTCCGTGAAGCGCTGGGCAACGTCCCGCTCGCCCGCCTGAAGGCACTCCAGGAGGGTGGCTATCTGTCCGTCGCCGAAGGGCTTACCCGTCCCGCCGGCCACGCGAAATTCGAGCGACGTGTGAAGCTCATCCGCCCGGTGCAGGAGGCACTTGCCCGCGCGGATGAAGTCCAGATCCACTCCCCGCGCTCCGTCGAGGCACGGCTCTTGCGCCTGTTCGCGACCAGCCCCGACCGGTCGCTCGCCGACCTCCGCGCGGCTGGTTCCGCGCCCGGCCACATCCGCCACCTCGAAGAAGGAGGCTGGGTCGTCGCCTACGAGGAGCGCGTGGACCGCGATCCTCTGTCCGGCCGCACCTTCGATCCGCGCCCTCCGCTCGTCCTGACCGAAGCGCAGCAGGCAGCGGCCGATCGAATCGCCGCCCAGGGCGGTCTTCACCTGCTCTTCGGCGTCACGGGCTCCGGCAAGACCGAGGTCTACCTCGACCTCGTTCGCCGCACGCTCGAGGCGGGAAAAGGTGCCATTCTCCTGGTCCCGGAGATCTCTCTCACCCCACAGGCGATCAGGCGCTACGGCGAGCGCTTCGGCAACACCCTCACCGTGCTCCATTCAGGCCTTGGCACCGGCGAACTCTACGACCAGTGGTACCGCATCCAGTCCGGCGAATCGCGCGTCGTCGTTGGCTCCCGCAGCGCGATCTTCGCGCCCGTGGTCGATCCCGGCCTCATCGTTCTCGATGAAGAACACGAGTGGACCTACAAGCAGGCAGACCCGCAGCCGCGTTACCACGCCCGCGACGTCGCTTTCCGCATCGCTGAGCTTTGTGGCGCGACAGTCGTCCTCGGCAGCGCCACGCCCGACGTTGTGACCTTCCACCGCACCGAGACCGGCGAGGTCCACCTCACCGAGCTGCGCGAACGCGTGAACCCGACGGACAACGGCGATACCAGCGTCGGCGCGATGCCGGACGTCACCATCGTCGACATGAGGGAGGAACTCAAAGCCGGTAACCGCAGTGTCTTCAGCCAGCCGCTGCGCCGGGCCGTCCGGGCCGCCCTGGCCCGCCACGAACAGTCCATCCTCTTCGTGAATCGCCGCGGCTCGGCTCGGTTCTTGCTCTGTCGCGACTGCGGGTACCTGCCCCTCTGCCCCTCCTGCGAAGTCGCGATGAGCCTCGATTCCCGCGATCCCTCCCGGCCCCTGATCATCTGCCATCATTGCGCCCGCTCAAAGAAGCTCGAAGACCGCTGCCCGAAGTGTCATGGCAATCGCTATCGGCCGTTTGGCGTCGGAACCCAGCGCATCGAACAGGAGGCCATTCGCGAGTTCAGCGGCGCCCGCGTCGCCCGCTGGGACAGCGAAACAGTCGGCCGCAAAGGCAGCCACGAGCGCATGGTCGAAGCGCTCGAGTCACGTGAGATCGACATCGTGGTCGGCACCCAGATGCTCGCCAAAGGCCTCGACCTCCCCGAGCTGACAGTCGTCGGTGTCGTTGATGGCGACGTCGGGCTGAGCCTCCCGGATTACCACGCCCACGAGCGCGTTTTCCAGCTCCTCTCCCAGGTTGGGGGCCGCGCCGGGCGCCGTGATCGCCCTGGCCAGGTCTACATCCAGACCTACGAGCCGGAAGCAGCCCCCATCCGCGCCGCCGCGACACATGACTACCGCCCATTCTATGAGGAAGAGATCGCCCACCGCCGCCGCGCCGGCTACCCGCCTTTCTCCCATCTCATTCGCCTCACCCACCGCCAGTCGAACCATGAGGCCGGCCTTGCTGAAGCGTCGAGGGTGGCCTCGGAACTGCGCCTCATCCGCGACTCAGCCGGTCGAGCCGAGCCCGACGTCCTCGGGCCGACCCCTGCCTACATCGCCCGCGTCCGCGGTGAATACCGCTGGCAAATCCTCATACGCGGCCGTCAACCAACCGAATTGCTATCCATGATTCGCCTCGGCGACCGCTGGGCCATTGACGTTGATCCCGTCAGCCTGCTCTGACACGACGTAACGCGGTATTTCCTCATGCTGGGCTCTGGTATCCTACACACGGAAGAGCTTCGCCTGACGGTGAAGCACAGAGGGTGGATTAGGGATGGACCAGGTAATGAAGCCCTGGTGCAAGCTCGCAATCATCTTCCCGGGGCAGGGTTCACATTCCGTTGGCATGGGAGCCAGCCTCGCGAAGGTCTCAAAGGCCGCTCGAGACGTCTTTCAGCGAGCTGATGAAGTACTCGAGGCGAAACTCTCGAAGCTTTGCTTCGAAGGCCCCGCCGACGAATTGGAACAGACCATCAACCAGCAGCCCGCGACGTTCGTCACTTCGATCGCCTGGATGGCTGCCCTCCGTGAGCGTTGGGAAGCTCTCGACCGGACGCTGGAACCCCAGTTCCTCGCCGGGCATTCCATGGGCGAATTCACCGCCGCAGTCGCCGCCGGCACGATGAGCTTCGAAGAGGGGCTCCTCCTCGTCAAAGAGCGCGGCGTCCTCATGGAGAAGGCCGGCAAGGAGCGCCCCGGTGGCATGGCTTCGATTCTCGGCCTCTCCGAAGAGCAGGTCTCTGAGATCTGCGCCGAAGCCTCCAGCGAAGGTTATGTCGGGATGGCCACCGCCAACTGCGAGGGTCAGAACGTCATCTCCGGCGCCCTGAAACCACTGGCAAAGGCAATGGCGCTGGCCGAGAAGGCTCGCGCCCGCAAGGTCGTGCGCCTTCCCATCACCATCGCCTCGCACTCTCCACTCATGGCATCTGCCAGCGAGGGCATGAACCGCCTGCTCCAGAGACTCCCCCTGCGCGACCCGAGCCGTCCCCTGGTCGGCAACGTGAACGCGGACATCCTCGAGACCCAGCCCGCTGTCTATACCGAGCTTCGCGACCAGCTCACGCACGGCGTTCGCTGGCAGAAGTCGGTCGAAGCGATGCGCGCCCGCGGCGTCGACATGTTCATCGAGGTGGGCCCTGGCAACGTCCTCACCCGCCTCGTACGCAGGATCGACTACGAGGCCAACAGCGTCGCGATCAGCGACGAATACGAGGGTTTGCTCAGCGAGAACTTCCGGCAAATCGAGGCAGCGGCCCTGTGACCCGTCGCGTGGTCGTGACCGGCGTAGGCGCCGTCACCGCTGTAGGCCATTCCGCTGAAGAAACCTGGCAGGCCATGCTCGCTGGCAAGAGCGGCATTGGCCCGATCACGCTCTTCGACCCCGCGCCCTACCCCGTCCGTATCCAGGCCGAGGTGAAGAACTTCTCGCTCGGCGACCGCGTTGATGCGAAGCAGCAGCGCTACATGAACCGCGGTGTCACCTTTGGCGTCGGCGCAGCCCTCGAAGCCCTGGCGGATAGCGGCCTGGCCATCACCGAGGACAACGCCGACATGGTCGGCGTCATCTTCAGCTCCGCCGGTGGCGGAACCGACATGGTCGTCGAGTATCAGCGCATCCTCGACGAAAAGGGCCCCCGCCGGATCACTCCTTTCCTCGTCGCGAACTTCATTCCCGATGCCGCGAGCGGCCACATTGCCATCGCCACCGGTGCACGCGGCCCGAACATGGCCGCGGTTGCCGCCTGCGCGACCGGCGGTGTCACGATTGGCGAAGCCTTCGAGACGATCCGCCGCGGTGACGCCGACGCCATCATTACCGGCAGCTCAGAGGGCGTCCTCCTCCCGATCTACCACGCAACGTGGTGTTCCATGCGCGCCCTCGCGGGAGACAACGAGCACCCCGAAAAGGCTCTCAAGCCCTTCGACCTCAATCGCGACGGCTTCATCGCCGGTGAAGGCGGCGGCGCGATGATCCTCGAGGAGTACGACCAGGCCAGGGCGCGCGGCGCGAAGATCTACTGCGAGATCATCGGCTATGGCAGCTCCAACGACGCCTACGACATGATCTCGCTGCACGAGACCGGGCGCGGCCTGAAGCGCTCTGTCAACGCCGCCATTCGTAAGGCCGGCATTGACCCCTCCGAGATCGACTACATCAACCCGCACGGCAGTGCGACCCCGCTCAACGACCGCGTCGAAACCCTCGTCTTCAAGGAAATCATGGGGCAGGCCGCTTATCGAGCAGCCATCAGCTCCGTCAAGCCAATCACGGGACATTGCATGGGCGCGTCCGGCTCAGTCGAGGCGCTCGCTTGCGTCCTGGCCATCCGCGACCAGAAAGTGCCACCCACGATCAACTACACCACGCCCGACCCCGAATGCGACCTCGACTACGTTCCCAACGTAGCGCGGGCGCAGCGCGTCAGGGTGGCCATGTCGACCTCTGTGGGATTGGGCGGACACAACTCCTGCCTCATCCTGCGTGAAGCAAATTAACCTGGGGAGCATTCTGTGACCCGAGCACTGGTGACCGGGCTGGGCGCGATCACGCCCATTGGACTGACCGCCCGCGAATTCCTCGATAACCTCGCCGCCGGCGTGTCCGGGGTTGCCGCAATCACGCGGTTCGATACGACTGACCTTCCCGTGAAGATCGCCGCCGAGGTGAAGGACTTCTCCGTCGGCAACTACATGGACGTGAAGGACTCGCGACGCATGTCGCGCTCATCCCAGTTTGCCGTTGCGGCCGCCAGGCTCGCGGCGGATGACGCAGGTCTCGTCCTCACCGACGACGAGCGCCCCCGTGCCGCCTCCAGCATCGCAACTGGCGCTGGTGGAGCGGTTGAGACGATGGAAGAGATGCAGGTGCTGCTCGACCGTGGTCCCGCCCGCGTCAGCCCGTTCTACATCCCTGTGATGGCCCCCAATATGGGCGCCTGCCAGGTCTCGATGCACCTCGGCCTGCGCGGTCCGGCACTGGCGAGCGTCGCCGCCTGCGCCTCCGGCCTCTATTCCTACATCGAAGCGAAGATGCTCATCGAGAGCGGGCTCGCCGACGTCGTCGTGGCGGGCGGCACCGAGGCTGCTCTGCATCCCCTCCCGATCTCCGCACTTGCCAACATGCGCGCCCTCAGCCGCCGCAATGACGACCCACAGGGCGCCAGCCGCCCCTTCGACGCCGATCGCGACGGTTTTGTCTTCGGCGAAGGCGCGGTGGTCATGGTGATCGAATCAGAGGCGCGGGCGAAGGCTCGCGGCGC
Organism: Tepidiformaceae bacterium; assembly: GCA_036508775.1. Taxonomy (GTDB): domain Bacteria; phylum Chloroflexota; class Dehalococcoidia; order Tepidiformales; family Tepidiformaceae; genus JBGPOS01. Next base: position 5,412 of record DATCGT010000261.1, read on the forward strand.
CCGCGTCTACGCCGAATTGATGGGCGGCGGCCTCAGCTGCGACGCCTTCCACATCACCGCTCCTCGCGAGGACGGCTCCGGTGCCGCCCAGGCTATATCTTCGGCCCTCACTGCCGCGAAAATGAGCGCCAGCGACATCGACTACATAGTCGCCCATGGCACCGGCACGCCTTTGAACGACGCAGCCGAGACCCTGGCGATCAAGCTCGCCTTCGGTGAAGCCGCCGGCCACCTCTCAATCAGTTCTCCCAAGTCGATGGTCGGGCATCTGCTCGGCGCCGCCGGGGCAGTCGGGGCACTCGCCGCGGTCGGCGCCGTCTACAACGATCTCGTCCCCCCGACCATCAATCTCGAGACTCCCGATCCGCACTGTGACCTCGACTACACCCCGCTCAAGGCGAAGAAACGCACCGTTCGCGCCGCCGCCGCCAACGGGTTTGGCTTCGGCGGGCAGAACGGTTGCGTGATCTTCCGGAAGTACCAGCCCTAGCGCTGGACGAGCTGGGTCAATACGCCACCCGTTACCGAAGGGTGGATAAACACCTGCCCCTTCACGGGGTTCCCGGGGCCCGGGTCACCCACGAGACGGATGCCTTTCTCCCGCAACTCGGCGACGGTCTTGTCGACGTCGTCCACCTTCATCGCGATCAGGTGGATGCCTTCACCGCTGTCCGCGAGCCGCTTTGCGATCGGTCCCTGGTCGCCGATGTTCGACACCAGTTCGATGTATGAGTCGCCGAAGCGGAAGAAGGCCATTGCCATCCCGGCTGCTGGAGCCTGCTGTCGCTCACTGACGCTCGTCCCGTAGATCGCCTCATATCGTCCAACGGCCGCATCGAGGTCTTTGACTGCGATGACGACGTGATCAACACCCTTGAACATGCTGGGCCTCCGTGTTTGATGTGGTGCACAAGACTACGCGCCGGGCAGAGGTGTAACAACGGCGCCAACTCCCCCTGTGCTCCTTATAGCCGCTACCGATAATCACTACAGTCGCCACCCAAAACGCGGCGGCTGATCGAGTCGACGATGGATACCGCACCTCAGGTTCCTGATTCCTTTAAGGATCGAGCGCGCGGCTTCTCGTTGAGCTTCCGCGGATCTCAGTTTGAGTTGACCGTCTTCCCCCCGACAAAGGACGCACGCCCCGTCAGCGCCGATTCAATCCTCGAAGCCGCCGCCGACTATCCAGTCGAGGTGGCCCCTGAACGCGTCATCCTGGCGGTGCGGCAACACGCGGGAATCTCGGTCCCGATTGGCGAAGTCCGCCCCCAGGAAGAATCCCGCGAATGGGAAATCCAGATGTCGGCCAACCGAATGGCCGCCTACCTGGTTCCAACCGCCGTCCTCAACAACGCAGCGCCGCCGATCGAGATCGACGCGGAATCCTTGCGTAAGGCGGTGGCGGCCGCTGGGGTGGTCTATGGGCTCCAGGAGGACACCTTCGAGGACTTCAAGCCCTCCGACACCGTTAGCCACATCGTCCTCGTCGCCCGCGGAGACCGCCCGGTGCACGGCACTGACGCCCGCATCGAATTCACCTTTACCAATGAGCAGTCGCTGGCCCCAATCATGCGAGACGACGGCTCAGTCGATCACCATGCGGCCAAGAGCCGCAGCGTCGAGGCGGGATCCGTCCTTGCGGTGCGCCATCCGATAAAGCCCGGCACGCCCGGTACCGGTGTCATGGGCAATCGCATCCCCGTCGAAATACCAGTCGACCACCCGCTGGCGGCCATCGCTGGCGCGGGAACCCGCGTGGAGGGTGACACCCTCGTCGCCGATCGGGCCGGTGGCCCGATCCTCAACGGCGGCAAGGTCGAAGTGCTCGTTCTCTACGAGGTCAAGGGCGACGTCGACTACTCCGTTGGCAATATCCAGTTCAACGGCGACGTGATCATCGGCGGTGACGTCTACCCCGGCTTCAGCATTCACGCCGAAGGCTCGGTCACCATCCGTGGCGTCGTCGACCGAGCCACCATCGAGGCGGGCCGCGACATCGTTGCTCGCGGAATCGTCGGTGATGGCCGCGGCCTCATTACCGCCGGCGGCAACATGACAGTCGGATACGCCCACCGGGCGAACATCGCGGTCGGCGGTTGCCTCACCGTAAATCGCGAAATCATCGGCTGCACAGTCTTCGCCGACAAGGTACTGACCTCACCGAGTGGCCGTATCGTCGGCGGCGATCTCACGGCTCGGGAAGAGATTTCTACCGCAATGATCGGCTCCATGCAGGAGGTTCCGACCTCGGTGACCATCCTCCGCAGTGCTGACCACCAGGAGCCCGTCATCCGCGCCTCCAGAGCCGTCCACGCCGGGACCACGATCACCCTCGGAAAGGGCATTCTGAAGGTCACCGATGACCTCTCCGGGTCCTCCTTCTGGGAGCTCGAAGGCGAAGTTGCACGACTCGGAGCAGCCGCTACGTCGCCAAAAGCGGCCTGATTCCAGGCGACCATCCGTGGCGTGTTGAATCAGCCTGCCGTAGCATCCCTGACGATTGGCCGGACAGCGGGGGCACTATTTGTCCCCGACATGCGCCACTTACAGTGGGGGATAGTTGAATGGCGACATTGTTGGAACAGGTCCGCGAGGTGGTTGTTCGTCAGCTGAAAGTCCAGCCTGGTGAGGTCACACCTCAGGCCAACCTCGTCGATGATCTCCGGGCCGACTCGCTGGACATCGTCGACCTCACTATCGCAATCGAAGAAGCCTTCGCGGATCAGTCCGAGTTCGAGATCCGCGACGAAGACGCCGAGAATATCCACACCGTTCAGGACATCCTCGACTTCCTGACCGCTCACGGAATCAGCTAGGACAGGTCCTGGCCACCTGCCGTCCGGCACCGGGACGTTCTGCGCAAAGGACGCGCCCCCCAAACCCATGGAGAATGCCCTGTGACGACCCGCATTGATGGCCGCCGGCCAGAACACTTGCGACCCGTAAATATCGCCCCGAACATCCTCGATTTCGCCGAAGGCAGCGCCATTGTCGAGTTCGGCCGCACCCGCGTTCTCTGCGCCGCGAGCGTCGAGAGCCGTCAGCCCGGCTTCCTCCGCGGCACCCAGAGCGGCTGGGTCACCGCCGAGTACTCGATGCTGCCTCGTGCGACCCACACCCGCAACCAGCGCGAAGTCGAGCGTGGTAGGCCCGGTGGTCGCACCCAAGAGATCCAGCGTCTCATCGGCCGCTCCTTGCGCGGAGTCGTCGACATGGAACTCCTCGGGCCACGCACCATCACCATCGACTGCGATGTCCTCCAGGCCGACGGCGGCACCCGCACAGCTTCAATCACTGGTGGTTATGTCGCGCTTAGCATTGCCATCCGCAAGCTCGTCGCCGAAGGCCTCGTCTCGCCCGCCGTCATCACATCGCCCGTCGCGGCCGTTTCCGTCGGCATCGTAAAGGGCGTCACGATGCTCGACCTTTGCTACGAAGAAGACTCAACCGCCGAAGTCGACTTCAACGTCGTCATGACCGGTGAGGACTCGTTCGTTGAGGTCCAGGGCACGGCCGAGGGCAAGCCCTTCAGCCGGTCGGGCATGGACGGGCTCATCAGCCTCGCCCGCGATGGCATCTTGCAGTTGTTCGACGCCCAGAAAGTGGCCCTGGCCGCAGCTCAGGCGTAGGGACCGAGGTGGGTACCGCCCACGATGTGGACGTGCCCGTGCTCCTGGCTCTGCATCGCGTCATATCCGAAGTTCGATAGGAGCCGGTAGCCCCCCGGGCAATATTGCCCCCCGATCTGGGCGGCGACCTCCGCGACGTGGCCAATGTCCTTCCAGAGCTCCATCTGCGTCCGATGCTCCTTCGTCATCGCGAGCAGCATGATCGGCGCCCAGCGCAGGACGTTCTGGATGACCATGATCTCGTCATCCTCATAGATCACATTCGCCGGCTCGTTGCCGGCAGCGATGTTGCAGAAAACACAGTAAGAACGCATCAAGTGGAGTGATTCTAGGTTCCGGGAGACACTGGCTCAAACCACTTCCGATTCACCCATACGAAAGGCGAGGCCTGATGCCCCAGATCCTTCCCATTCGCGGTCTCCGCTACACGCCGGCAGCCGGTTCAACGGACGACCTCCTTGCCCCGCCCTACGACGTGATCACCCCTGCCCAGCAGAAGGCGCTCGAAAGTCGCAACGCCCACAACGCCGTGTTCCTTGAACTCGCCGAAGGTGGCGAGGACCGCTACGCCCACGTTGGCGAACTCCTCACCACCTGGGAGGCCGCAGGCCTCCTCCACCGCGACGACCTTCCGATGTTCTACGTCTACGAGCAGACGTTCATCGAGGCCGGCCAGGTCTACCACCGCCGCGCCCTGATCACCGGGGTCGAAGCGCAGCCCTGGGAAGAGGGCTCGATCAAGCCCCACGAGTTCACCATGTCGGGCCCGAAAGAAGATCGTCTCAAGCTCCTGGAGGCGACCCGCACCCAGCTCAGCCCGGTCTTCATGATCGCCAGGGACCGCGCCGGCCAGCTCGCCCGGTTCCTCGAATCCACGATCGCCTCTCGACCCGCCGACATCACCGGAACCACCATCGATGGCGACCAGCACGCGGTCTGGCTGGTCGAAGCCTCCCGCTATGAGCTGCGCCAGCTCGCCCCGCTGCTCTCCGAGAGCTTCTATATCGCTGACGGTCACCACCGCTACGAAACCGCGGTCAACTACCGGAACGCCCTCGCGACCCGCGAAGGCAGCCTGGCCGCTGACCATCCCGCCCGCTTCGCCATGACCGCGATCGTTACCGCCGACGACCCGGGCCTCGTCATCCGCTCGATCCACCGCATCGTCCCCCGCCCGGCCCCGGCCAACTGGCGGGAACTCCTGGATCGGCACTTCGACCTGACCCTGGTCCAGACGAGCGAGCCTCCCTCGGCCGCCACGCTCGAGAAGATTCTCGCCGACACCCCCGGAGCGATCGTCGCGCTCAACCTGGCCCCTGGTGGCTTCCAGGTCCTGCGTCCCCGCGAAGACGCTGTCGCAAACCTCCCCGTCCCCGCCGGCCACAGCGCCCGGTGGGCCGAGATCGCGCCCAACATCCTCCGCTACGGCGTTCTGGAGCCCCTCTGGGGCATCACGGACGACGACGTCCGCGCCGGTGCCGTCGAGTACACCCACGACGCCGCTGAGGTTGTTTCCCGCCTCGGCAAGAACCCGGGCGAGACCGCATTTCTCCTCGCTCCGGTCACGATCGGCGTTGTCATGGCCCTCGCCGATCAGGGCGAGCGAATGCCGCAGAAATCAACATTTTTCCATCCGAAGCTCGGCACGGGACTGGTCTTTCACCCGCTCTATCCCTGAGACCCTTACCTCGGCCGTCTCAGGAATCCTGAGCAAAAGACCCCCTTCCGGCGAGCCGTGAAGGGGGTCTTTTCGTATGTGGTTGCCTCGGCCGGAGGGAGTCGCTTAGAAGCGCACCAGCCGGACGTTGTGGATCCCGTCGATGGCTTCCACGCCGCGGATGTGGGCCTCCGAGGGTGGCTCGTCGATCGCGATAATCATGAGCGCCCGCTCACGCCGCCCGCGACGCCCAACCTGCATCGACGAGATATTGATGTCGGAGCTGCCGAGCAGCGTCCCGACCCGCCCAATCATCCCTGGGCGGTCCTCGTTGTCACAGGCCAGCAGGATCGAACCCTTCTCCGGGCTCAGGTCCACGTCCAGCCCGCTGATGCTCACGATTCGCTGCTGTCCATGCTCGACCGTGCCGGCAACGTTGATCTCTGCTTCGGTCGTCTCGACCTTCACGTCGATGAGGTTCACGTAGACGTCGTGCATTGGCCTGAGCCGCTCTTCGATCTTCCAGCCTCGCGCCTGGGCGATTAGGTTCGCATTCACGATGTTCACGGTCTCGTCGCTGATTGGCCTGAGCAGACCCTTGATCACCGAGGCGCGCAACGGCGCGACGTCCTGCTCGGCGATTTCGCCGTAGTAGTCGATCTCGATAGACCGGAGCTTGCCCGTGACCAGTTGCGTCACGATCGCGCCGATCGACTCCGCGACCTCCATGTACGGGCTCACCACCCGCAGCGTCTCCGGAGCCAACCGCGGGGCGTTCACCGCATACCGCGCCGGCTTCCCCGAGAAGACGTCCACAATCTGGTCGGCCACGTCGACCGCCACCCGCTCCTGCGCCTCAACCGTCGACGCTCCCAGGTGAGGCGTCGTGATGATCTTCGAAACGTTCAGTAGTGGGTTGTCGGGCAGAGGCGGCTCGCTCGTGAAGACGTCGATCGCAGCACCTGCGACCTTCCCGCTCTTCACCGCCGCAGCCAGCGCCGCCTCGTTGACGATGCCGCCGCGCGCCACGTTGATGATCCGCACGCCGTCCTTGCACCTTGCCAGCTCAGCCTCGCCAATCATTCCGTCCGTCGTCGGCGTGAGTGGCAGGTGCACGGTCAGGAAGTCCGACTCC
>DATCGT010000262.1:0-2320 GCA_036508775.1 Tepidiformaceae bacterium
GGCGAGTGGCAGAGCACCTTTTCCATCGTGACGACCGGGGCAAACGGCGTCATCGGACGTATCCACGACCGGATGCCGGTGATCCTTTCCGAAGAAGCTGCTGGCGCCTGGATCTTCGAGGGCGAGAAAGAACCCGCACGCCTGCTCAGCCTGCTTGTCCCGGCGCCCGAGGCCCTCCTGGTCCCGCGAGCAGTCCTGCCAGGGGTGAATTCCGCGAACGCAGAAGGTGCCGGTCTCCTCGATGAGGCGCCCGGCGTCCAACTTTCATTGGTCTGAGAGGTAGCCTCCGCATGATCCGAACCTTTACGCCCCGCAGGATCTCTACCACCGCCGCGCCGTTTCTTCGCTATCATTCGAAGTCATGTTGAGGCGTCTGCAGCGAGCCATGGGTCCACACGAGCAGGTACTCGAAGGCGATGGCCATCGCCGGTACCTGGTGCTACTCGCCTTCGAGGAGATCGCGGGCACGAGCAACGGCGTTATCTACGATCTCCCGACGACCCTGCGCCCCGAACGGATTCCCGGCAGCATCTATGTGCGCGGCTCGTCCGCGTGGCGCGACTACCTCGACGCACGGGAGCAGGTCGACACGGGCGATCCCGCGATCCTCTTCTCGCTCCGGATCCTCGAAAACGAGGAACGCCAGCTCGCGGTCGACTGGGGTACGACCTACGCCAACTCCTTCTTCCTCATTGAACCGCATGACCCCGCCTGCGACCTGAGCGACCCGGCGAACGCTTGGGCGCGCAGGATGAACGAAGCCATTACCGCCACGCTGGCAGTGATGCCACCCCAGGAATCCATCACCGAGGGTTGGACCCGGACCACGCCGCTGGGGGTCTTCCTCCGCGAGGTGTTCGGGACGTGGCTCTACTGGAGTGCCCCTCCTCCGAACGGCGCGATCCTGCCGGTGCCGCTTGATCTTCGCAGTTCCGAGGACACCCTCTGGGGACGCCTCCTCGCCGAATTGAATGACCGCTTCCCGCAGCCAGCCTTCGATCGGGCGATAGCGCGGCTCCATGCGCGCGAGGACGAGCTCTTCGGTGGGCCGGTAGTGCGCGCCCGGTCGGTGTTCCGTACGCGCCTGGGGATGCCAATCCTGCGTGATCCGCGTTGCGCCGATCACGCGCTGCGTCGCCTGGCGAACCAGGGCGAAATGTCGATCATCGCAACATCGTTGCCCGGCATCCCCGTCTATGGCCACGGCAGCCCCGTCCCGGACGAGATCACGGACGAAGAGTTCAGCCAGTTCCTGATGGCCTGAGCGCGCAGATCCCCGAGCAAGCCTCCCGATTCGGAGCCAAATCATGGCTTCTAAGCCCCAAATTGGTACAATTACCTTAGCGGTATACCGTCCTCTGAGCCGCCCTGGAGTCGCTACCGGATGACGATGCAACCCACGAGAAACGTCCGCGTTGTAAACCTCGAAGACGAGATGCGGACGAGCTACCTCGATTACGCGATGAGCGTGATCGTCGCCCGCGCACTGCCCGATGTTCGCGACGGCTTGAAGCCGGTTCAGCGCAAGATCCTCTGGGGGATGTACGACGGCGGCGCCCGGGCCGGGACCGGCTACCGCAAGTCCGCCGGCATCGTTGGCGACGTCATGGGCCGGTACCACCCACACGGCGACGGACCGGTCTACGAAGCCATGGTCCGCATGGCCCAGGACTTCTCGCTTCGCTATCCGCTCGTGGATGGCCAGGGCAACTTCGGCAGCGTCGACGGCGACCCCCCTGCCGCCATGCGATACACCGAAGCCCGCATGGCGCCGATCGCCGAGGAACTCCTCGCCGACATCGACCAGAACACGGTCGACTTCGCCCCGAACTACGATGGCCGCTACAACGAGCCGACGATCCTCCCGACGCGACTCCCGAACCTCCTGCTCAATGGCTCTTCCGGTATCGCGGTCGGCATGGCGACGAACATTCCCCCCCAGAACCTGGGTGAGCTCGCCGACGCGATCGCCATCCTGATTGAGAACCCCGAGGCGACCCTCGACGACCTCCTTGAAGTGGTCAAGGGTCCGGACTTCCCAACCGCGGGCATCGCCCTCGTCGGCAAGGACCGCGAACAGGTCCGCCTCGCCTACGGCGAGGGCCACGGCCGCATCACGATGCACGCCCGCACGTCGATCGAGGAGAGCGCCCGCGGTCGCACCCAGATCATCGTCACTGAGCTGCCCTACCAGGTGAACAAGGCGACCCTCATCGAGAAGATCGCCGACCTGGTGCGTGACAAGAAGATCGAAGGCATCGCCGACCTCCGCGACGAGAGCGACCGGCACGGCATGCGCATCGTCATCGACCTGAAGCGC
>DATCGT010000263.1:0-2351 GCA_036508775.1 Tepidiformaceae bacterium
ACTCCGTCACCGCGTAGTCGTTGCGGGCGATCAGGACCTCCCCGCACCTGGCGCACCTGGTGGCGGCCGACTCAACCTCGGGGGCATTGCCCACGTAGACGTGCCGCAGACCCACCTCGCGGGCGATTTCGGCGGCCAGCACGAGCGACTCGGCGGGGGTCGGCGCAACCCGGGACATCCGATGAGCCGGCTGGAACCGGGTCAGATGCCAGGGCGTCTCCGGACCCACGGCCGTGGCGATCCATTCGGCCATCGCGGTCAGATCGCCGGGATCGTCGTTGAGGCCGGGAATGAGCAAGGTCGTCAGCTCGACCCAGATGCCGCGGCGGCGCATCTCGACGATGGTGTCGCGTACGGGCTCCCATCGAGCGCCGCAAACGCGCCGGTAGAAGGCATCGTTGGCGGCTTTGAGATCGATGTTCGCGGCATCGAGGTAAGGCGCGATCAACTCGATCGCCTCGGGGGTTTCGTAGCCGTTCGTCACGAAGACGTTGCGCAGGCCGGCGCGGCGCGCCCTGGTCATCGTGTCGAGCGCGTATTCGATGAAGACCGTGGGCTCGACATACGTGTAGGCGATGCTTCGGACGCCTGACCCGACCGCTTCCTCCACCACCATGTCGGGCGGGAGGAAACGGGTTTCAGGGACGATGCCCTCGCGGTGAGCCTGCGCGATCTGCCAGTTCTGGCAGAAGTCGCAGTGGAAGTTGCAGCCCTGCGTCGCGATGGAGAGGGCGTAGCTCCCCGGCAGGAAATGGTAGAAGGGCTTCTTCTCGATCGGCTCGTCCCGGGCGATGGCAATCTGGCCGTAAACCAGGGTGTACAGCCACCCGCCGCGGTTCTGGCGAACTCCGCAGATGCCTATCCTTCCCGGCCTCAGCACACACCGATGGGCACAGGCGACGCACCGAACGCTGCCCGGGGCGACCGGATCGTCGAACGGCTCGCCCAGGAGTGCCTGGCGAATGTTCGGCTCGTTCTCCCCTCCCGGCCCAAGGTCCATCAACCCGAGACCCTCGGGCGGCTCCTCGCCTGGGAAGGCCGCGCGCACGGGTTGGGGTGGCTTCGCGCCGGGTTCGATGCTGACAGGCGGAGCCTTCGTAAAGGTTTCTCGACTGTCTCGCTGGAGTTCGTCTTCGTTCATCGGGGCCCCTAGAGTGCGGCTTTGCCGTGACTCGGCACCAGGGCCCTTCGTTACTGCCCTACTCCGTTTGCAGTATGCCATTAGCGGGTAGCTCGGCGCGAGCCGGTAGAGCCAGCTGGCACGTGGGTTGTCGACCGCCGTCACCGGGAAGTTCGCGAAATCGGACGTGGCCGCCTGTTCCGCGTTCCGGGCAGTGGGTCTGTTGAGCAGGGCGCTAGCTTGCGACAGGCTACCCGTTTAGTATTCAGAAGCTGGCGAGCGCTATGCCCGCCGAGGCCCCGCCGGAGGATGCAATGGAAACCCCTGCAACCTACGTGCACTTCTGGTTCATCCTGATCTCGGTACCGAACCTCCTGATCATCGGCGGGATGATTCTGCTGTTCGTGATTGCCCTGCTGGCCCCCTTCCCCAGGCACAAGGCGTCCCCGAAGTCCGCCGAAACCGCGGTGTCGGACCGCCCGGTCGCCGCGCCCTCGGTCCCGGAGCCAGAAGCGGAGGGCGGCGACGGCAACTGGACCCGCAGCCTCCGCGAAGGAATCTCCCGGCGATGGCCCTGGCATCAGTTGCTGCCCGACAAACAGCCCCGCTACGTGGCCTCTTGGGTGTACATGTTCGGCGTGGGGGCGATCGCCGCGCTGGTCTGGATCGTTGTCAGCGGCATCGTCCTGGTCTTCTTCGGCCCCACCTGGTGGCACGTCAGCAGCACCGGCAAGTTCGTGAACAGCATCCACTTCTGGAGCGTGCAGCTCTTCTTTGGCTTCACCGTGATTCATTTGTGGGGCCAGTTCTTCATGGCTGGCTGGCGACACGGTCGCGCGCTGACGTGGATCGTGGGGGTGGGTATCTTCTCGATCGCAATCGGAGCCGCGTTCACGGGCTATCTGTCGCAGCAGAACCTTGACGCCCAATGGATCGCGCTCAACGGCAAGGACGCGATCAACGGAACCGGCCTCGGGGCGTTCTTCAACATCCTCGACTACGGCCAGATGTTCGGCATCCACGTCTTGCTGCTGCCGCTCGGAGTCATCTCTCTCGTGGGCGTCCACATCCTCCTGATACGTCTACGGGGCGTGGTCGTGCCGATCAGTTGGCCCGGTCGCTTCAAGCGAAACGGCCAGATCGAGGAGACTGAGCGATGAGCCGGAAGCAATGGGACCAGGACACCTACTACCAGGGCGTGGCTATGGCCCCATACGACTTGATCAAGGAG
>DATCGT010000264.1:0-6762 GCA_036508775.1 Tepidiformaceae bacterium
GAGGCTGAGAGGCCTGGGGGCGCCTGCGTCCACTACGCCTGCATCCCCACGAACATCCTCCTCGACAGTGCGGTCGAATACTTGAAGGCACGCTCCCTCGCGGTCTTTGGCGTGTTCGAGATGGGAGAGGCATTCAACTTCGGCCGGGCCGTGGCGCGGAAGGATGCCCTGGTCCGTCAGCTCTCCGAAGGGGTCGCCATCGCCCTGCGAACGAGCGGAGTGAGAACCATCGCGGGGAAGGCGGCATTCGTCTCCCCGGCATCCGTTGAACTGGTTTCGAGCGAGGGCCGCGACCAGTTGTCGGCCGAAGCGTTTGTGATTGCCACGGGTAGCCGGTGGGACCCGCCCGAGGTCCCCGGTTTGGCGGCGGAGCGAATACTGACGGCCGATGCCGTTCAGGGAATGGTGGTTGCCCCGGAGTCGGCCGTTGTGCTGGGGGGTGGGCCGGGAGGAACCGCGTTTGCCGTCGAGTACGCAGCCCTCCTCGCGATAGCCGGTTCGGATGTGGCCTTTGTGGCTCCCGGCGAACGCCTCGTGGCGGGTCTGGACGCGGACTTCGATGCCGCCGTAGAAGCTGTGCTCACGGACCTGGGGGTGAAAGTCTTCTACGGTGCCGGATGCGTCGGAAGCGGGCCGACTCGCCTCACCGTCTCGCACCGGAGCGGATCGGTGGAAGTCCCTGCCGAAGTTGTTATCGCGCCCGATGTCCGACGTCCGTATTTCGAAGCACTGAACCTGGCCCTCGCCGGGGTGGATGCGGCAGGCCACATCAAGGTGCGCCGAGATTGCCGGACGAACCTCCCCCACATCTTCGCGGCGGGCGATGTGACGGGCGGGCCGATGTTGGCGAGTGCCGCAGCAATGATGGGCGAAGTTGCCGGCGCCAACGCCGTTGGCGGCGAAGTGGTCACACGGCTTGGCGCTCTGCCGCACATCTTGCACACCCTGCCTGGGGTCGCCTGGGTCGGCAAGAACGAAGGTGACGCGCGGGCTGAAGGATACGACGTGGTCAGCGGCATTTCCGATTTGGCGTTCAACCCACGCGCGACCGCTCTTGGCTCAGGTGGGGGAATCGTGAAGGTCGTAGCGGATCGACGACTCGGCGAGATCCTCGGCGTGCACGTCATTGGGCCGGAGGCATCCGAAATCGTCGGCATCGCCGCGGCCACGATCCAGGCCGAGCTCATGCTCACCGACCTGTCCTCGATGGCGTTCGTCCACCCAAGTGTGGCTGAAGGGTTGGTAGAGGCGGCCCGACGGGCGCTCCGCTGAGAGGGCGGCCAGCTACCCCCGGCGCTGCGAGATCTTCGGCGGCAACCGCCAAGGTTGTCCAGGCTTCACCCAGGCCCGCCCCCTTGCCCCCCTTCCTCCGTTCGTAGCCGCGGTTGCCATTGGCACCTGGCTGAATCGTGTGAACCTTCGACGTTAACCGCGTCCCGGGCACGATAGGACGGGAACGGGGGCGGTGTCACAGCCCCCTAGGATCTCGCGGCACGATCTCCGACGCTAGGTGAATGGCCAAACCACTCACCCACGAACAACTGACCGCTCAGTCCCACGCCCGGACTCTCTACGTTCTTCTAAAGTACATGCAGCGAGGTAACCCGTTCGCCCTCACCCAAGACCCGGGACGCGGAGAGAGATGGACGGACAGCAACAAGCGGACCATCACGATCGAGATCGACGGCCCCGTCTACGACGACCTCTACGTCGAGATGGCTCGCTGGCGGAAGTGGTGACGCCCGGATTCGTTCGGCACGCAGCTGCTCCGGATGTGAGACTCTATCGATCCGAGCCAGCGGACGTCTGGGCGGATCTTGGGGGAACCGATGAGCACACGCTCTCTGTATTTCATCATCAGCGGCCTCAGCGTCATCGTTGTCGCGCTCGCAATCACTCTCACGGTCGTCCTCTTGACCGGGCACGAGGGCGGCGACAGCCATGAACGGGGCAGTGAGGTTTCACCCATGCACCGCGGAAGCGGAATGGGCTCAGTGATCCCGGGGATGGGTGGGAGCAACGGCGGAAACATCCTGCCCGGTGCCAACGGCGCTCAAGAGCTGCAGCAACTGATGCAGCTCTTCTTCCAGTTCCTCCAAAGGCAGGGGATCGCATCCCCGGGCCAGGGCATTGGTGGAGGGCCGGGTGGAGGGATCGCGCCCACAGTCGTCCCACAGCCGCAGCCGGCACCAGTCCGGCCGGGTACAGCACCGACAGCCCCCACGCCCTAGCTTGCCGGCCAGGACAAGGGCTTGCGTGAGCACGCCACATGACACCGATCCGGCCATAGCGTCGGCGTCAGATCCCAGCCTTTGGGAGCCTATGGTCCAGACGATCGTGGCTCAGGGCGGCGGTCAGATGCTGTCGCGTGAGTGTTCCAATCGGCGAAAGTGTTCGTGGCCTACGGCATAGCACTCGCAAGCTGCCCTCTCCAGCCCGAGGCGATCCACGATCGTCATCTCCCCCCGGTCGTAGCTGATCAGTCCCGCCTCCTGAAGCGCGGCTGCCGACAACTCGACGGCCGGCCGACTCACTCCCAGCATTTGGACGAGGAACTCCTCTGGTATAGGAAACGCCCCCTCACCTGTCTGGTCGTGCATCATCAACAGCCAGCGGGCGCAACGCTCATCCACGTGATGGGCGCGATTGCACGCCGCTGACTGAGCCACGAGCGCAAGCATCATCCCGCTGTATCGCTTGATGATCGCCGCGAAACCCGGGCTGCGGTTGATTGCCGCGAGAAAGTCTTTGCTCCTCATGCGGAGTGAGCTGCCTGGTACTTGGGAGATGAATGCCAAGTTCGAGACGCTCATCGCGAGAGCGATCGGGACGCCGCTGGTACCTTCGCGGCCGATTGTCGCGAACTCGATCATCATGCCGCTCTCGAAAACGGTGAGCACCGAGATGACGCCGCTGGTCGGAAAGTACACCCAGTCGGGCGGGTCTCCTGCCTCCTGTAGCGTCTCGCGCATACGAAGGGGGTAGGTTTCGAGGAGTTCGCGAAACTCCTCGTACTCGTCCGAGGGGACGGCCGCGAGAAGAAGGTTCGCCGGTCGCGTTTCTTCGTCGCCCCCCGACGATGGTGGCAGCTGCGAAGACATTACTCACCAGCTTCAGCTACCGGCTCAAAACGACCTAGTGCCCGGTATCTTGCGAAATCTATCAGAGCCACGCTGGCACGTCTGCTAGTTACAGACGGACGACGGAGGACGAGCGCCAGCGCCGGGCTACTAGTAACTGCGCAGTGCCCGGAGGCGGTCGAACTGAGTACGGATTACCCCATAGCACTCGCAAGCCGCCTTCTCCAGGCCGATGCGATCGGTGATCGTCATCTCCCCGCGGTGATAGTTGATCAGACCGCCCTATGTAGGGCGGCAGCGGATAACGCCACGCTCGGCCGGCTTACACCAAGCATCTGCGCAAGAAACTCCTGGGTGATCGGAAACTCGTTGCCGCCGGACTGGTCGTGGGTCATCAGGAGCCAGCGAGCGCAACGCTCATCCACGTGATGGGCGCGATTGCACGCCGCCGACTGGGCGAGGAAGGCATACATCACGCCGCTGTAGCAGTTGACGGCCTGGGCCAGTCCCGGGCCGGAGGCGATCGCGTTGAGAAAATCGCAGGTCTTCATCCGCAAAGCCTGCCCCGGCACCTGGGAGATAAGCGCAATGTTCGAGTTAGCCAAGCCAAGCGTTATTGGGACGCCGGTCGTCCCTTCTCGTCCGACCGTGGCGAACTCGATCATCATGCCGTTCTCGAGAACCGTGAGGATCGAGATGATCCCGCTGAGCGGGAAGTACACGAAGTCGGTCGGGTCGCCCGCCTCCTGCAGCGTCTCGCGCATCCTCAAAGGGACCACCTCAAGCAGCCGACTCAAGAGTCGGTACTCATCGGGTGGCACGGCGGCGAGCAACAAGCTTTCGGATTGCCGTTGCAGAGGCATTGGCTTACTGGTCTTCCTGCGCTGAAGCACAGCCCGGCTCCGGCGTCCTGACAGAGAATACTAGTTCACAAGGAGCATTTCTGCTGCGTGATTGCCCGCATAAGCAGACCGTAAGCAGGCCGGCGGGACACGATGTTGCCGTAGTGCCGGCGATAGGGGCGTTGCACTCACGCTGGCGAGCCGGGCACCATGCCGGAAGCACACGCTGGGCCCCGTACAATATCACCAGGAGAGCAGCCATGACCGTGCCGGCGAAACTCGAACGCAGCCTGTCCGCATACATGCCAGGCGCTGGTCGCGAGGATCAGCCCGAAAACATCCACACCGACAAGGTCGCGAAGTCGTTGGGGTATCGCGGCGCTCTTGTTTATGGGACAACGGTTTACGGCTGGTCGGTGCCGCTGATCGTCGAGGCGCTTGGCGACGACTGGATGAGTGACGGGTGGGCCGACCTGGCCATTCGCCGTCCGATTTATACCGGGGATCGACTCCACATCACTTTGGAGCCAGGCCCTGGAGGGGCTTTCGTCCTGGCGGCCTGCGGCGACGACGGCGGCGCGAAGGTCTCCGGCGTCGTTGGGAAGGGCACCGGCGCATGGACTGCCGATCACGTCCGCTCGAAGCGGACCGAGGTCGAATCGCTCCCGAATCCAAGGCCGCTTATCACCCTGGAAGCCGCGCCAGTCGGCGAAGATCTCCCCTGCCTCCGAGCCGAGCCACACGACCGACTTACCAACCTTTTCCAGGAGGCCACCGAGTACGAGCGCGGTGCTCTTTTGGCTCGCGGCCGACGCGTCCTCAGCCCGGCGGCGATTAGCGGCCGGATGACCTGGTACGTCCACGCAGTCTGGGACTACGCCGGCCCGGCGTTGCACACGAGCAGCCAGGTTCAGTACCTCAACTTCGTTGACCCGGACGAGCCGCTAACCGTGGCGGGCCACTTCCGTGACGCTTATGAGCGCAATGGCCACCAATACTCGATCACCGACGGAGTAGTTTTCGGTGCCGACGGGCGAGAAGTCGCTCTGACGCGGCATGGTTCCATCTTCAAGGTTGCGAAACAGGAATCGCAGTGACATAGGGGCCGGTTAATGGTCCCTCAGAAGGCTAGTCCCCGACTTCGAAATGTACATCCAGCTTCGAATATCAGTTCGTGAGGCACACGATGATCACATGGTGTGGGTCGACGCTACCGTGGCGTTGACCACCCGGAACCAAGAGGCGTATCAGCCAACCGGACTCTAACGCCGTTTCATCCGACGTGGGTCGGGCCGCAGGCCCGGTGCTGGAACTAGTTACACGTGGATCAGCGTTCGGAGCAGGGCATTCTGGACGACCTAGACCGCTTCGGCGAGTGAGGTCACAAGCACGGCGACGGCGCCGACAAGGGGTGCGACCGCCGCGACCATCGGGAGATAGGCACTGGCTCCCGCGTGACGATAGCTGGCCTCGGCGATTTCGTCCGGGAGCGCCGCAAGTACCACGACGTGCTGGCCATTCTCGGTCAGGTCCGAGACCTCGGTTGGCGAGGAGGCTCCGTCGGTCGTCACCACGATATCGCCGCCGTCCTCTGTCTCTGGGTCACCGATGAGTACGACGACAAATTCGCCAAAGGCGGCAGCGAGCGTCCGGGCTAGCGCTGATTCGAGCCCACCATGAGGGGCTTTGACAAAGATTCTGGTGGCCTGCCTCTCCCTCATGCCCGAATGGTCCTGCACGGGACAGACTTCTTCATCTGCCAGTCGGGCACAGAATGATGGGCCGATAGACGCATTCTATCGACGTGATCGGGATGGCTATAACCCACTGCGTTGGGGCCATTGCAAACGAAAACCCGCTCGCAGCGGGTTACGTAAAGCTAGCGGGTTCTGGCGACCCGACCAGAGTCAGCCTCCCCACGAGCGGCGCTGGACAGCCGATGGGCACGATCATCACATGGTATCGGTTCGGCTGAGTTCCAGAGAGTCGGCTGAGCGCGGGTAGAAGCCTTCAAGCAGACCTGACTATCCGAGGAATACCATCGCGTAGTAGTGCGTGAGCCCGTCGGCTGCGGTGACTTCGCCGATGCCCACCCGTGTGTACGTCTCGTCGAGCATGTTCTCGCGGTGGGCAGGGCTCGCCATCAGAGCGTCGCCGGCGCTGCCCGCGCTCGTGGCCGAGGGCAGGTTGTTCTTCGCCAGGTTCTCGCCCGCCAGCCGCCAGCCGTAGCCACCTTCGCGCAGTAACTCCACGTACATCGTGTAGCCGTACGGGTCGGTGTGGGCGAAGTAGTTTTGATCAATGAGCTGCTGTGAACGCGTCCGCGCAATCGAAGTGAGTCCTTCGTCGAGCGTGAGCGCCGGGAGACCGGCGGCCACGCGCTGGCGGTTCAGATAGGCGAAGAGCTGCTGTTCGAGGCCCGCATCGAAGCTGCGGGCCACCGGAGCGTAGAAGTTCGTCCGGGCGGACACCGTCTCGGCGGGCCGTTCGATGATGGCTCCGGCTGATGCGCTCAGGACCGACTCCGTGGGGACCGGGGCGATGGCCATCGTGTCGGCGGTGGCAAAGACCTCCGGCGCCGAGTTGGTGAGCACATGGACTGTACCGTAGGCGATGCTGGTGACAGCGAAGGTGATCATCCCTATGCCGCGGACCCGGGCGTAGAAGATTCGAAAGGAGTTCGTTCGCGTCGCCACTGTCGCTGTCCCGGGCCGCGAGGTCGATGATTGGCCCTGGATTCAGGTTGAGTTGGATGGCGATCAATTCAGACCCGGACTCCCTCCTTATGTCCCACGGCAACCCTCCTGCTGGAATATTCGGGTATTTCTTTACGGGGCGGT
>DATCGT010000265.1:0-8195 GCA_036508775.1 Tepidiformaceae bacterium
GTATCCCAGCCAGACCGGCCGCCGTCGTGCAGGTAGGCTGCGACCGTGGCGCGGTAGTCCTCATCGTCGTCGAACCACTCACTCCTCCGGCTTATCAACCTCGCGGAACGCATCGTCCGTTTCAACCGTGAGGCCGCGCCGGAAGGCGATCACTGCGGCCGTCCGCTCGGCCTTTGGCTGGCTGCTGCTGTAAACGAGGGGTGCAAGGTCATCGGGCAGGCAATCGGCGAGGAGGACGCAATCCTCGATGCTCGACTCAGGCAGGGTCCATTCGGTTGAATGCACTGTGTCCGAGACTACCGGCATCGCGTGACGGACGAGGATCAGGCCGCGGCCCATGGGTTAGCCTGTCGCGTCGGCGGGCGCAGTGGCGAGGAATTCCTGGATGGTGTCGTAGACGCGCCACATCTCGCGGTCCCATTCGAGGGGGAGCTTCGGCGGGTCGATGACCGTGCCGACGAAGGCGTCCACGACCTGCTCATGGTCATCGATGACGTAGTCGGGGACAAAGGGAACGCCAAGCTCTGCCAGACGCTCGTGGTGCTTGTAGAGGGGCTTCGAGAAGCAGTCCGTGACGTGTTCCTGGAGGTTGAAACGCTCCACCACCTCCCAGCGGGGCCCCATGCCACTCCAGAGGTAGATGGTGTGACCATCGTCGCGGAGCTGCTGGAAGATCTCGTGGACGCCGGGGCGCAGTTTGACGTCCCAGGTGATGATGGTGGAGTCCACGTCAAAAAAGATATTCACACGTGAACTTTCGGCGCACTCGCCTCCAACCGCAAGCCCTACTTGTTTCCGGGGTCGCCGGCCCGCAGTGGGGTGGTGAACTGGAGGCCGATATTGGCAAGGCTCCCGGAGAGGTCATCCCCCGCGGGCTTCGTGCCGTTGGTAACCCAGTTCACGAGGTCGGTCCAGGCGGTCGTCTCTTCCTGTCCGCTGAACTGGCAATGGCCTGCCGAGCGGATCGCGCGCTGGACCAGGAGATCGCCTTTCCCGGCGGCCTGGACCTTCTTGAGATAGGACTGCTCAAGCGTGATTGGCACGAAGAGGTCGCCGGTACCGTGGAGGGTGAGGAGCGGGACGGAGATGTTGCCCGTGGTGGGGGCGGAGTCCGGGTGGGCGATGGGATCTCGAGCGGTGGGGTCGGCGGGCAGCCGGCGGACGCCAGCGTTGAGCGCGGCGTCGGTGACGCCGAAACCATCATCGATGTGATAGGTGACGCCGACGTTTGTCGAGCCGGCACCAGGGAGGGACGTCCGGTTGGGGTCTGTGATGATCACGCCGAAGTCGACCAGGTAGGTGGACGCGAAGCCCTCTTTGAAGAAGGGCCGTGGGCCGCCCGTGAGGTTCTGGATGACGTTGGCGAATCGCTGACCGGCAGGCGTGAGGGACGAGGGAAGGCCCAGTGACTTCTGCATGCCGTTCAGCAGCGCCTGGGTTACGGCCTGGGCGCCCTGCCCGAGCGGGACGTTCACGCCGCTCAGGTACTCAGCGACCATCGCCCAGGAGGTGAGGTAGTCGATCTCTTCCTCGCCCGCGACGGCGCCGCACATCGAGAGGGCGCCGCTGTACTGGTTGGAGAAGTGCTCCAGGGACAGCGTGATGACGTTGCCGCCCATCGATTCGCCGACCAGGTAGGTGTGGGCAGGCGTGCCGTATTTGTTCACGAAGAACTGCTTAAGGGCCAGGGTGTCGTTGGCACCGACGCCGGGGTCGTAGCCGTTTTCGCTATAGCTGCTCGCGGCCCAGGCGTAGCCCTGGCTGATGAATTGCTGACGGAGGGCCTGCGGAGGGCTATCGACGGAGAGAACGGTCGAATCGCCGGCGTAGCCGTGCGCCCACATGACGAGGTCGCCATTCCAGCTGGTGGGAATTTCGATCTGGTAGACGGTCTTGCCGAGCTTGCCGAAGTCTGCTTTCGCTCCCGGCAGGGGGTCGAAGTCGGGCGCTTTTGTCGTGTACGCGGCGCCGGTGTAGTTGCCGATGCGAGAGAGAGAGGGATCGCCTGCTGGGGTCGGGGCCGCCGACGATGCAGGTGTGGCGGTGGAGGGAGTAGGGCTGTTGCTGCTGCAAGCGATAACGACGGCGGCCAGCAAAAAGGCTGGCGCCAGGAGAAGGTGCCAACGCGTCATGGATCCAGTGTACGAGTCGCGCGGCTCACGTCACTGTAAGTCGACATCGCGAGTCGTGGTCAGGGGGTTTCGGTGGGGAGATTCGCGCTGGCCGTGAAGACATCGTCGAGGATCTTCGAGCGGGTGGCACCGGTCGCGAAGGTCGGGGTGGTGCGATTGACGATGTAGTAGGGCCGGAGGCGTACGTTGACGAGCCGTCCCCCCCAGAAGGTGGCCTCGACGAGGTATCCCTCGGTGTGCTCCTCGGTCTGGACCTGGTCGAAGATGAAGTTGCCGAGGGCGTAGGCGATGAATGCGTTCCCGCGCTCTTCGACGGTCTGGGCCCAGTGGGGATGGTTCCCGATGACAAGGTCGGCGCCCGCGTCGGCGGCGGCGCGCCGTGCCTTGATGGTGCGCGGGGAGGGGTTGTGCGTCTCCTCGATGCCGCTGTGGACCTGGACGATGACGACGTCGACCTGCTGCTTGAGCGTCTTGATGGCGTCGACGAATCGGTTGAGGCTGAGATCGCTCGCGGGGGCGTAAACGGCGGGCTCGCCGGCGGCGCGTTCTTGGCTGTAGTCGTCGTCGAGGGGCGCGGTGCCGGGTTCGGTCGCGGTCGCCTCAAGGTCCATCGCCGCGATGTCGTCGAAACCGAACGCCGAAGGTGACGCCGTTGACCTCGAAGATCGCGGGGGTCAGTGCCGCGGCGAGATTGCGCCCCCCGCCCACTGTCTTGATGCCGGCGGCGTTCACGCGATACAAGGGTCTGGAGGAACGCCTGGTCGCCGCAGGGGTTCTGGCCGCAGTCGAAGGGGTGGTTGGTGGCGACGGTCACCTCATCGATTCCTCCCGCGGTTAGGAGCTGGACGGCCTGTAGGGGTGCGGTGAGGTTCGTTATTACCTCGCAACCGAAGGGTGGGGAGGCGTCCTGGATGCTGGAGTCGAGCGACGCCAGCGTGAGGTCGGCGGAGCGGAGGTAGTCGCCGACGGGCGTTTCAAAAGGGACGGTCCAGCTGCCCATGGCCTCGATATTCGTGAGGGAACAGCGCACCGGGATGATGTCGCGGGTGGACACGATCGTGGTTGGTTTCGGCGTTTTGACCTGGATGCGATCGTTCAGATCGGGCGCGAGCGTCTTTCTGGGGGAGTGAGTCCCCGAACAGTGACGCGGTCGGCGTAGGGCCAATCTCCGGCGTTACCGCGACCCCGGACAAGGTCAATCCCGTCGATGGCGACTGCGGTGGCCTGGCGGCGGACCTCGTCGAGCGGGACGAAAGCGACGATGCCAGATGAGGGCGTCATGGCCGTGTAGAGGGCGTCGTATGTGTCGAAGGCCACGCCCGGTTTTGCGCCGTTGGTGAAGGAAGACACGGCGGCGCGGTCCTCGGGGGGGCCGCAACGGCGAAGGTCACGGGGCCGGCGAGGCCAAGGACATTGCGCCAGTCTCGGAGGTGGCCATCGACCAATCCCTGCAGGTCGGCGGATTTCAGGCTGTCGATGCCGGTGCCCATCGCGACAACCGGGACGAAGTAGCGGTCGGGGACGCCGGTGGCACTCCAGTCGAACTGGAAGTCGGCGGACTGTGGGTCGAGGGCGGGGAGCATTGCAAGGGGGACCAGGCTGGATGGCGGTCGACCGAGGTAGGTGAGGGGGCGATTAGGGTCGGGTGATGCAGGGATGCCCGTTGGAGAGGCCAAAGGCGAACCGCCGGTTTCATCAGCGCTGGCAGCCGCGAACGCCGCGAGCCCGCCGAAGGCGAGGACGACGACGATGAAGGGCACGCGCCAGCGGCGGGCGAGGGGTCAACATAACTCTAGCTCGCCTGTGAAAACCACTGGCCAGGGGTGCCTGAGGCGGCTTCGATGAAATAGAGGGCGCGGTCGAGGACCGTTTCCATTCCGCCGCAGAGTTTTTCGATCTTCGCGAGATCGGGGGGGATGGTCCCGTCCCCGCCGATCTCGGCGGAGGCGTCGTAGCCGCAGAAAAGGCCATAGTGCCAGCTGAGGCGGTTGGCAAGGCTCACGATCCCCGCGACACCGTGACGTTCGATCGTGAGGCCGTCATCGTGATGAGCTCCGAGGGCCTCGACCAGGTGTTCGGGGAACCGCCAGAGGTCGCCAAGGGCGCGACCGACCTCATCGTGGGCGTAGCCGGTAACCAGAAGTTCGGCCTCTGCGAGCGGGATGTTCGACGTGGCAGCGAGCTCCATTGCCTTGTTGAATTCGAGGGGCAACTCCTGGTAGAGGACGAGCCGGCCGATGTCGTGGAGGATGCCGGCGGTGAAGGCGTCTTCGGGTTTCGCGGCCCGGGTGGCGCGGGCGAGGCACTCGGAGATGATCGCGACGACGACGCTGTGCCCCCAGAAGAGATCCATGTTGAAGAGGTCGTCGGGGCTGCGCTGGCGGAAGGTCTTCATGATGGAGGCGCTGACCGACATCTGGCGGACCTGCTTGAAGCCGAGAAGGACGATCGCTTCGCGCACGGTCGTCACGCGGCGGGAAAAGCCATAGAACGACGAGTTGCTGGCCTTTATGAGTTGGGATGTCAGGCCCTGGTCCGCGCTGACGACGTTCGCCAGTTCGAGGGCACTCGTGTTCTCGTTGTCGGCAAGTTCCAGTATCCGCGAAGCAATCGCGGGAAGAGGCGGAATTGCGGCAATCTTGCCGAGTAGTTCTTGCGGATCGCGTGCCATTGCCTCGATAGTCGGTGGAACACTGGCGAGGCTTAAGGGTTCCTTCGGATACAGACGAGGGATCTGGATGTTTTTGCCCCGTTATGAGGAGAAATAGCGTGGAGCGTTTCGATGGCAAAGTAATGGCTGTGACCGGTGCGGCCATGGGGATCGGGAAGGGAATCGCTTACCGGCTCGCCCGCGAAGGTGCGGCCGTCGCGATTGGCGACGTCGACGAGGCGGGCGCCCGGGCGGCCGCGAACGAGATTGCGGAAGAAACGGGTGCACGCCTGCTGGGGATGAAATGCGACGTCACCAGCAGGGCTGAGGTTGACGCGTTCGTGGCTGCCACGGTCGAGAAGTTCGGGCGGCTCGATGTCATGGTCGGAAACGCAGGGATCGCCATTGGTCAGATGGGAATGGACACCACGGAAGAGACCTGGAACCGGACGATGACGGTCAACGGACTGGGGATCGTCCTGAGCACACAGGCGGCGGCGCGGGAGATGATTAAGGAGGGGCACGGGGGCGCGATCATCAACCTGTCGAGCATCGCTGCGCTGAACGGCCTGTCGGCGAACCTGATGGCGTACAGCGCCTCGAAGGCGGCGGTGATGCAGTTGAGCCGCTGCTTCGCGCTCGAGTTGGCGCCGCACAGGATCCGGGTGAACTCCATCGCTCCAGGGCTCGTGGATACGGCGATCTGGGGGAAGATGAACAACCGGCCCGACATTCTCGACCTGGGCATGCGCGACGCCATGGCCAACTCGGTGCCGCTGGGAAGGATGGCGACGCCCGAAGACATCGCGGCGATGGCCGCGTTCCTCGCATCGGACGACGCAGAGTACATCACGGGGCAAATCTTCCCGGTGGAGGGTGGCCGGACGGTGGGGTTGGCAAGCGCGCCACCACGGCGATAGCCCACTGACAACCCCCGTGGATTCCGCTACCGTTAGCCGTAGGGTCGCCCAGAGGGCGGCGCTGGCGGAGGCCCTTCCATGGCCATGAAGTTTCGTTATTCGATGTGGGACGGGACGCAGGAAGTCCCACCGCTCGAAGCCGACGACATCCTGGACAACCTGACCGACGATCTCATGAACTTCGGTGACCTCCAACACGCGCTGCGGAATCTGATGCAGCGTGGAATGCGGGACCCGAACAACCAGCGGATGCAGGGACTCCGGGATCTCCTTCAGCAACTTCGCCAGCAGCGCCGGCAGCAACTCGACAAGTTCAACCTGAGTTCGGTCTTCGACGACATCAAGAAGAAGCTCGAAGAGATCGTGAACCTGGAGCAGAACACGCTCGACCGACGTCTCGATGAGGTAAATGGTCAGCCGGGTGACCAGGGCCAGCAGGGCGGCGAGCAGCAGCCTGGTGGCGACCAGGGTCCTCAGGACGGCCAATCGCAGCAGGGCCAACAGGCGAGCCAGCAAGGCCAGCCGCAGGGCGGGCAACAGCAGCCCGGCCAGCGGGGGCAACAGGGTCAGCAGGGCCAACCGCAGGGCGGCCAGCCGAACCAGCCCGGCGAGTTCGCGGACATGCTCCGCAACATCGCGAACAAGAAGAAGGACTTCCTCGCGCAGCTGCCGCCGGACCCTTCGAGCCAGATGAAGGAACTCCAGAACTATGAGTTCATGGACCCGGAGGCGCAGGCGAAGTTCAACGAACTCCTGGAGAGCCTGAAGAAGGCGATGATGGAGACCTTCTTCAAGGACATGTACGACCAGATCGCCAACATGTCTCCTGAGGAGATGGCGCGGATGAAGGACATGATCCGCGATCTGAACCAGATGTTGAAAGACAAGATGGCCGGCAAGGAGCCGAACTTCGACCAGTTCATGGACCAGTACGGCGACTTCTTCGGGGACAACCCTCCGAAGTCGCTGGAAGAGCTGATCGCGCAGATGCAGCACCAGATGGGGCAGATGCAGAGCCTGCTCGACAGCCTGCCGGGCGAGATGCGCCAGCAGCTGCAGGACTTGCTCTCGGACAAGATCGGCGACTCCGAGATGCAACAGTCGATGAACGACCTGGCCCAGAACCTGGAATACCTCTACCCGATGCGTGACCTCCACAACCAGTACCCGTTCCGCGGGGATGAGCAGCTCGACCTGGAGTCGGCGATGCAGCTGATGAACCAGATGCAGTCGATCGACGAGGTGGAGCGCCAGCTCGAGCGGACGCAGTACGGCGGCGAGATCGATGACATCGACGCGGACAAGCTGGAAGAGCTCCTGGGGCCTGAGGCGCGGGACACGCTCGACCAGCTCAAGCAGTTCATGGAGATCCTCGAGGATGCCGGGTACATCCGGAAGAAGGGCAACAGCTACGAGTTGACGCCGCGCGGCACCAGGAAGATCGGGAACCGCGCCCTGCGGGAGATCTACTCGCAGCTAAAGAAGGACACCTTCGGCAAGCACCAGATCCGCGAAGGCGGCGTGGGTGGGGACCGGACCGATACGACGAAGAAGTACGAGTTTGGCGATCCGTTCTACCTCGACATCCAGAAGACGATCATGAACGCGATGTACCGCGAAGGTCCGGGGACCCCGATCCACATCAGCCCGGCCGATTTCGAGGTGGCGCGAACCGAGCTTATGACCCAGACGGCGACCGTCATCATGCTCGACCTGAGCTGGTCAATGGCGCTGCGGGGCA
Source organism: Tepidiformaceae bacterium (assembly GCA_036508775.1). GTDB lineage: Bacteria > Chloroflexota > Dehalococcoidia > Tepidiformales > Tepidiformaceae > JBGPOS01. The sequence continues at coordinate 7,444 of DATCGT010000265.1, forward strand.
GCTTCCAGGCGGGCAAGAAGGTTGCCCTCGCGCTCAACAACCTGATCTCGTCGCAGTTCGCGCGGGACAGCCTCTACATCGTCGGCTTCAGTGCCTATGCCCGTGAGTTGAAAGCCGAGGACCTCCCGTACGTGCGCTGGGACGAGTCGGTGCTCGGCACCAACATGCACCACGCGCTGATGATCGCCCAGAAGCTGCTGGCGAAGCACACGCAGGGGACGCGGCAGATCATTATGATTTCGGACGGTGAGCCGACGGCGCACCTCGAAAATGGCCGGAGTTACTTCGCCTACCCGCCGAGCCCGATCACGATCCGGGAGACGCTGAAGGAAGTGAAGCGCTGCACGCAGAAGCGAATCACGATCAACACCTTCATGCTCGACCGGAACTACTACCTCAAAGAGTTCGTGAACCAGGTGGCGCGGATCAACAAGGGCCGCGTCTTCTACACGACTCCGGACAAGCTGGGCGAATACATCCTGGTCGACTACGTAGCCCAGAAGAAGAAGAAGCTCAGCGGCGTCGGATAAGGTGATGGCCGGCCGTTAGCTGTGGCCGTTGGCTCATTGCCGACAGCTGATGGCTAAGAGCTGACAGCTCCTACGGGAAGTCACTGCCCGGCAGCGATTCCGGGTCGCTGACGAGGTCGGCCCAGCGGCGGGCGAGGACATTCAGCGGCGCGGCGGGCGGAGCCCACGGAATGCCCCTGACGATGACTCCCTTGTTGGCAGCGTGGATGACGAGCCCTTCCG
>DATCGT010000266.1:0-6862 GCA_036508775.1 Tepidiformaceae bacterium
GGGGTAGCGACGGGCGTCTTTATCGCCGGGTCGACTCCCGGGCCGGTTACGGTGACAGTGACGACGGCGACGGGGCTGGGCGCATTCCGGACGGTGACGATTTCCGCTCCTCAGACGGCGCCGACCGCGCCGACGCAGCAAGTGGTAGCGGTAACGCCGAGCGGGGTGTTCTGCTTCAAATACGTTGGGCCGTCGGCGGCCGCCGCGGACCTGGGGACGTTCTTCGCGACGAATATCGTTGCGGTGAACCAGATGGGCTTTCCTTCAGGGAACTTCGGCAGCTGGTTCCGGGCGGCACCCAGCCTGTCCAAGATCACGCAGATCTCGAACGGTGATGTTCTCTGTGTGACAGGTGCGATTGGGACGAACGTCTTCGCGACGTCGTAGGACCCGGCCGGGGGTACTGGCGCTGGACCTTCTTGAGGGCGAATATGTGCGCCACGAAAGCGAGGCCAGCACATGGGCAGTATTACCGCAGTCGATGAGAAGACCGGGCGGAAGTTCTATCTCGACGATCCGGACGACCTGAAGCCGGTCGAGAAGGTCATCTTCATCATGAATCTCCACGGAGGAGGGTCGGTTGGCTCGTGGCAGCACGAGTACTTCCCCGCCCACCTGGCGAAGGAGAAGTATCGACTGGTGGTGGCCACGCCTTCTGCGGCGACGAAAGAGCCGTCGCGGCACTGGGTCGCTGAGGCGGACGACGAGCACCTGCAGAACATCGTGAACTACGTCGTGGCGAAGTACGGGCTCGACAACATCAAGTCGTTCTGGCTGGCCGGTCATTCCCAGGGCGGGATGACTTCGAACCGGCTGCTCGCAACGGTTCCGTTCTTCCAGGACCGGGTGGATGGCTGGCTGAGCCTTTCGGGGGGCCGGATTGGCCCGGCGGAGCGTTCGCCGAACGCGGGCCGACCGGGCGCACCGCGTCCCGCCGGGGGCGGGCTGCCCCGGCCGGGTACGCCGAATTGCGACATGTCCTTCATCTACGCGACCGGGGAGCACGAGATCGCCTCGCTGCCGGAAACCTCGCCCTGGGCCGAGAAGTACGGCGCCGGTGCGCGCGTCCGCCTCGCGGATGTCGTCGACGAAGAAGCGGGCCGGATTTACGACACGCGGGGGAACTCCACACCGCAGTGGGGCCTGCTGCCGCGGCCGGGAACGGCGCAGGTCTACGTGTTCCCGAATGCTCGCGACGGCCGGGTGATCGCGGACGTCGTTCGGCTGGACAAAGGTCACACCGAAGGGCTCGAGCCGCGAATTCTCGAGCAGCTGGTCCAGCTGATGGTTTCGGCGCCGGGCGGCAAGCTGCAGAAGGTCGCGAAATAGGCTGGCAGCCCCGGAGCTGGCGATGAACGGAAGGGATTGAAGTCGAATGGGCAGTGTTACCGCGATTGATGAGAAGACGGGCCGCAAGTTCTACCTCGATGACCCGGATGATCTGAAGCCGGGCGAGAAGGTGGTGTTCCTTCTGAACCTGCACGGTGGCGGATCGGTGGGGTCGTGGCAGCGATCCTACTTCCCCGCCTTCAACTACAGGGAGGCCTACCGGCTGGTGATCGCGACACCGTCGGCGGCGACGAAAGAGCCATCGCGGCGGTGGGTCGGCGAGGCGGATGACGAGCACCTGCACAACATCGTGAACTACGTCTTCGCGAAGTACGGCCGGGAGAACATCAAATCGTTCTGGCTCGTGGGGCACTCACAGGGGGGAATGACGTCGAACCGCCTGCTGGGGACGGATCCCTTCTTCAAAGACCAGGTGGACGGGTGGCTGAGCCTCTCGGGCGGGAGGCTTGGTCCGGCGGAGATACCGGCGTCTTTCTTCGTCGGGGCACGGGGACCCGGAGCACAGCCGCCGCAGGCCGGGGACGGTCCGCGGCCCGGACGAGCGGCGCCGCTCGAGTGCGATATCTCGTTCATCTTCGCGACCGGCGAGCATGAGATCGTGGCGCTGCCGGAGACCTCACCCTGGGCCGAGAAGTACGGTGCGGGACCGCGCGTGAGGCAGGCCGACATCGTGGACGAGCAGGCGGGGCAGATCTACGACACGACGCGGGAAGGCAAGTCCACGCCCGCGTGGGGGCTGTCCCCCCGGCCGGGAACGGCACAGGTCTACGTCTACCAGAACGCGCGGGACAGGCGGGTCATTGCCGATGTCGTTCGACTCGACAAAGGTCACACCGAGGGCCTGGAGCCGAAGGTAACGGAGCAACTCATCAAGATGATCGCGTCGGCGCCCGGCGGGAAGGTGCAGAAGGCCGGGGCGTAGGCGAGAGCGGATGGGGGCTTAGCCGCCGTCGCTCGAGAGGGCAGCGACGAAGCGCTTCGTTCGCGTGTCGGCGCCCAGCGGCGCGGCGACGGTGAATGTGGCGGTCGCCTGTAGTAGGCCCGCCGAGGCTGTGACGGAACATTGAGCGCCGGCCTGTCCGCGGTCGAGGACGGCGCTCAATGGGGCCGTACCGGCTGTGGTGGTGGTCAATGTGGTGGGCAGGCTCGGGCTACAGGCCGAGCCTGTCACGGTGAAGCTGACGGCCTGGCCAGAGAGGGCGCTGCCGCCCGGGCTATCGAGGAGGCGGGCAGTCGCGATCGCCGTGCCCGGGTTGCCACGATTGCCGCTCGCCATTGCCAGCGTCAGGGACAGGGATGAGGGGCCGCTCGAAGCGACTCCCACGACTGCGGTGCTGGTTGGAATGCTGCATCCCACGGGAGCGCAGAGCCCCTGCAACGCGCTGATTACCGGGGCGGTGAAGCGGACCGAACTGTTGTAGGAGGCCGTGCCGGAAGAGACGACGCTGATCAGGTAGCCGAACTGCCGCGCGGTCCTATCGAGGGTATAGATCGGCGACCCGCTCTGTCCGAACCACTCATCGAGCTGGGAGTACAGGTAGGTAGGGTCGAAGGCACCGACGAAGGTCTGTTCGAACCACATGGTTCCCTGGGGCTTGTCGCCGGGATAGCCGGCTGAGGCGATCGCGATCTGCGACTGTTCGAAGTAGGCATCACTCACGTCGGCGATGGGCATATAGGGCGCCAGCGAATTCCCGAAGGGCGAGCCGGAGAGGAAGATCAGCCCGTAGTCATCGGCGAACTCGTTGCCTGTGCCTTCGAGGGTCTGGTACCTGGCCGGGACGGCGTAGCTGGTCGACACCGCAGACCCGAACGGGGCGCTCGTGCCGTTGGCGGCCGGGATTACTTCGATCGAAGGCTGATAGGCCCCGTTTTGCCAGAGACAGTGGGCGGCCGTGATGACGAGGTTGGCGCTGAGAAACGAGCCACTGCAGCTCCCCACCGGCGTGCCAGTGGCGTCCCGGATGTTGAGGAGGGCGACGTTGCGATAAGGGGTCTGCGTCGTGTCGGCGATCTGCACGCGGCCGTCCGCTCCGAAGATGGTGGACCCGATCGATGCCGGGGCTGCCGCGGGAGGGGTGATCGCAGCAGCGGGAGCCATCCTCAACAAGGCGACCGCAATGAAGCTGAGCAGTAAACCTGATCTTCCCATGCGATGCATCAAGAGAGTCATACTCACTCCTGATTAACGGTAGGCCTGACTGCTTTCGTGACACCGCAGCGCGGCATTCACCCATCAGGTTGGGCGGGAGCACGTGTACGAGCGGTTAAGGGCCTGTCCGGCCCCTCGCACTTTCACAGCTCCCTGCGCCGGGCCCCGATGAGCGCGAGCCAGACCAGGCCCGCGATAGAAACCATCGTGACGACTGACGCTCCGATGTAGGGCGAAATCTCGCCGCCTGCCGGCAAGTTGGCGAGGGCCTGGGCGAGAGAGGTCGGTAACCATCGCCCCACCGCGCTGGCGATGCCAAGGATTGGCAGGACGAGCAGGGCCACCACCGAGGCCATCACCGTCGCGAGAAGGCCGCGCGACCATTGCGCCACCGCGGCGACCAGGGCCACCACGAATGCGATGAAGACGATTCCGAAACCGATGCCGAGGAGCAGCCGGCTGGTATCAAGAGCTCCAATGAGGGCCCAGGTCTCGTACCAGGCGGCGAGGGCTCCAATTACGAAGGCTGCTGAGGCGGCGAGGAACGGGATGACGAGCCGGGGGAGGAGGATGCTCGAGACCCGGTTCACCCGGCTTCGGAGGAAGACACCCATCTCAGGCGGGGAGTCGAATGCCAGTGCGCCGGCGGCGACCACGACCGTGACGAGCGTACCGATCTGGACCGCGTTCGAGACGTATCGCGCCATTCCGTCGGCCGGGATGGCGGCAGGGAAGGTGATGGTGACGCCACTCCTGTCGCCCCCCGCGAACGAGACGATGTCCCGGAGGTAGCGGGCGGTGACGGGGCCGAGAAACCCGAAGAAAAGGTAGACGCTGAACAGTGCGACCCAGCGCCGGGTCCTGACGAGGCGGAGCACTTCCAGTCGCCAGAGGCTCATCGGGTCAACTCCAGGAAGGCCCGTTCCAGTGAAATCTCCTCGGGCGCGTACGAGACCACCCTGGCACCGGCCGCGGCGAGGGTCTCGGGGAGCTTCGACTCGGCCGCTTCGAGGGAGCGGACCCGCACCAGCAACTGGTCCGGGGGGACAACCTCCACCGAATCAACCCAGTCAGCACTCCGCAGGCTGAGGGCAATCGGCTCCAGGGGTGGGCGCAGCCGGACCGTGTAACGGGGGACGGCCGCCCCGATGAGAAGCGATTCAAGCGGTCCCTGAAAGAGAAGGCGGCCGTCGTCGAGAACGCCGACCGTGTCGCAGACCTCCTGGACGTCTCCGAGGATGTGACTCGAGAAGAGGACTGTGGCGGTTCCGCGGAGGCGGGCGATCAGGTCGAGGACCTCGCGGCGGCCCTGGGGGTCGAGGGCGGATGCGGGTTCGTCCAGCAGCAGGAGCCGGGGCTTCCCGACAATGGTGCATGCCACGCCCAGGCGCTGGAGCATGCCGCGCGAATAGCCGCCGACCCGGCGGCCCGCGGCCTCCGCGAGGCCGGCATCTTGAAGCACGGCATCAACCTGCCCGGGGTCGCCATGCGGGTCCGAAAGGCGTTGGGCAATGCTGGCGACTTCGCGCCCGGTAAGCCATGAGTCGAAGTGGGGGGTGTCGGGCAGCACGGCGACCTCCCCCGGACGGGCGCCCAGGCGGACCTCGCCGGAAGTCGGGCGGCGGAGCCCGGCCAAGATCCGGAGGAGAGTGGTCTTCCCGGAGCCGTTGGGACCGACGAGTCCATAGATGGAGCCGTCAGGGACGACCATGTCGATGGCCGCCAGCGCCACCTTCGAGCCGAAGGCTTTTGTCAGGGCTACGGTTTCGATCACGTGGAACGGCCGGAGTCGCGGCCCGCCAGGAGGTAGACGATGCCGCCGACCGGGATGGAGATGCAGCAGATCAGCGCCCAGGCCCATTTGGGGAGGTACCGGACGTTGCTGCGCTTGAGATCGACGAGGCAGTAGATCACGAACGCGAGCGAGAGGGCCAGGAACGGCGCCAGGGCCACCCAGTTGATTCCCATATCAGACTCCCGCCGGGCCGCGCCCGCTCACCAGATGTGTAACGAGTGTACCTCGGGCAGAGTCCCGGTTCTCAGGTCAACGACGCGAACGCATCGGCATAGCGAACCGTGCCCTCGATGCCGGTGAGCGTGCCGGGGGTCAGTTCGAGCGCCATCCATGCCGCCTCGGGGACCGGGAACGGGGCGCGAATGCCCATCGGGAGAGCGGGCCGGAAGCCGAAGCGGCGGTAGTAGGTGGGGTGGCCGAGGACGATGACGGCGCGGAAACCCAGGCGGGTCGCCTCGGCCACCCCAGCCCGCATGAGGGCCGTGCCAGCGAAGGTCGATTCGTAGCCCGGGAGGACCGCGAGAGGGGCGAGGGCGAGGACTTCGACCGGGCCGGCGGACGTATCGATTGTCGCTCGAGAGAACAGGAGGTGGCCGATGGAGTGTCCGTCGAGACGGGCAACGAGTGAGAGTTCCGGCACCCAGGCGTCGCTGATACGCAGTTCCTCGACGAGGCGAACCTCACCGTCGCCGGAGCGGCGGCCCTGGTCGCTGAAGGCGACCGCATGGATTTGGGCGATCGAAAGTTCGTCGCTGGGCTGTTCGGGACCGATTGTGAGCGGAATCACAACGGAGACTGTCGCACGTTCCGGGACGTGGTGCGCGATGACGCTCGGCCGGCTCTGGGACCTCTACCAGCAGCACATCATCGGCCCGGGGCTGCAGCCGCACTTCGTGATCCTGGTGAGCACCGTCGAGCTCGGGGGGGTGCACATCCACCATCTGGTGCCTGGCATCCTGCTGCTGCTCGGCTCGGGGTACGCGCTCGCGACTCTCAATATCCCGCGATCCCGCGCGATCCGCTGGCGGCGGTTTACGGAGTCGGGGCCGCCCTGACGCTGGACGAGTTCGCGGTCTGGCTTCAACTCAAGGATGTCTACTGGGAGCGCGGAGGCCGCAGGAGCATCGATGCCGTCATTGTCTTCGCTGTCATCGCGGGCATTGGTGGTGTCAGCGCGCGATTGCTTGTCGCGATCACGCGCGAAGTGATTGGTCTGTGACCGAGCGCACTCCAGGCGGAAAGGGCAGGTCGGTGGGAGAGGCGCTCCAGCGACTATCGCTTCCTCATCTGGATGGTTGCCGAGCAGGGATTCGAACCCCGACTATAGGCTTCAAAGGCTGATAGTTGGCAAAAGCCACCAAACTTGCCTACTCGAATCTGTCAGGCAATCCCTGTCAGACAGACAGAACGAGCAGTCCTATGGTCCGCACGTCCCGAGGAAGACCATAGGACTATATCAGGTGCCTTGCCCGACGGGCAGACCCGCGCGATGAACGAGCACGAGGTCGTATTTGACGTCGAGTCTGTCTGCTGCTGGACAACGCCCATGGACATGGAAGGCTGGA
>DATCGT010000267.1:0-3245 GCA_036508775.1 Tepidiformaceae bacterium
GTCGGGTTCTCAGGAGCGTCGCAACTACCCGCAGCCAGGCGGGCACTATGAACCGATCGTGAGAACCCCAGGCGAGGCCTCTGGAGTCGTGGGGAGCGTTTAAGTGCTGTGCGTCTGCGGATTCAAACGAGCGTGTTCTTCCCATCCTCGAACGATGGGTACTTGAGCTGAGGGAGCAGTTCGGAGTGCATGCGGCGGGTGTCGCCACAATAGGAAACGCGCCCGATCTCTATAAAGTCACGTGTCAAAGGAGACGGCTGGCGCAGCAAGCGAGCACCGAGTTCACAAAGCCAAGCCGCCAAGCGAATCATCCACAGGGGCATCCGCCAGGGTCGGCGCACGTTCCAGATCTCGCAGGCCTCGTCGAGGAATTCTTGCAGGGTCAAAGGATGCTCGTCGCCAGCATGGTAGATGCCCTGCACTCCGGGCCGGGTTGCGGCGGCTGTGGTCACGGCCAGGAAATCGTCCGTCGAGATGAGGTGTATCCAGGTGGGGTCCCGCCACACCCCGAGGAGTCGATGGCGCGCTAACCAGCGAGCTCCCTCGATCATGAGGATGCCACGTCCATAAACCATGCCGAGTCGAAGTGACACCGGCGTCGTCGACGTCCCCTCCGTCATGGCCATCAGAAGCCGCTCTTCCTCCAGACGAGTGCGGGCATGAACCGAGATTGGGTTGCCGTCGAGCCGCCCCGTCGCGGGATGCTCCGGTGTAGTCGGGCCCTCCACGTGAGGGAACGAGATCAGGACGACTCGATCCACCTGCTCTGCAACACAAGCATCGAGAAGGTTTCGAAACCAAACCGTGTTGGTCAGCGGGAGGAATCGCTCTGGTCCTGGTGCGAAGAGAACGCCCGCGAAGTGGACAACGGTGTCTGCTCCCCGCACCGCCGGGCGTAGGCTTTCCGGCTTCCCGAGGTCGGCTCGAACTATTTCGACTCCGGTAGCGGTCTGGAGATCGCCCGGCAGTGGAGAGTGGTGGACCATCAGCCTGACGCGATGCGGGCTAGCGAGCAGGTGCCGAGCCAGCCTACTTCCGAGGTTGCCAGCGGCTCCGGTTATAAGGATCGTGCGAGGCGCTTCTGGAGCGGCCACGGGATTACTCCGTCATCAATGCCAAAGAGAGTCTGCTGGGATGATGGCACCGACTCCTCTGACAGACCACGGCGCTGCGCACGATGCCGTCGTAGTGTCGCCTGACTGAAAGGGTCGGCAGTTCCCGGGTGCCGGCCGGGCCGAGCCGCCAAAGATTCCGCAGTCTATGCCACAGCACGTTCGAGTCATGAGTTGCGCACAGCGTGTGGTGCGTTCGAACGGCCGAGCACGGTGAGCCTCGATGTCATGCCAGCGGTCCCACAGTCCGGGGCACCGCGGATCGGGAATGGTTGAATTCAAGGGGCGGGCGGGTCCATGCAGGTCAGCGATTACGCTCGCATGTCCTGCCGTCGCCATCTTCTGCTTCGGAGTTGGAGCCGTCGGGACACGTCGTGTTCCCATACCTCGGCCTGAGGAGCGTCATCGTGACCGATGCACCCTTGAGGTTAGCGCCCTCGAACGACGTATGAGAGATGATCGCGCGGTCGAGCCGGGCCCGCGTCAGGTCCGCCCCTGCCGCGTCGACCTTGAAGAGCTTCGCGCCGGTCAGGTCGGCGCCCGCGAGCTTCGCTCCGGCAAGCACAGCACCTTCCAAATCCGCGCCAGCAAGGTTCGCCCCCGAAAGGTCACAGCCCCTCAGGTCCGCCAGGCGGAGGTCCCCGCCATGGAAGTCACCGCCGGGAGCGCTGCACTTCGCGGGGTCCGAACCGGCGAAGCCAGGGAAGGCCGTGTACGGGCACAGGGCGCCGGCGGGGACGAACGTACCCTTCGGGAAACACACCGGGGTCACCCATCCCCCGGGGCCCGATCCCGGCCAGTAGTCCGCCACCCAGAGCGTCCCGATGCAGGTGCCGCCGTTAGCGTCGCTGTTCGTGCCGTCCGGGCAGATCGTGTTCTTCCAGATGGCCCCTCGGCTGATGGCATTCGTGAGGTCGGCGCCAAGCAGGTTTGCGCCGGTGAAGTCGGATCCCTGGATCACGGCGTTGCTGAGGTCCGCCCCGGCGAGGTCCGCGTCCCGAAACACGCTGGACGCCATCGATGAGCGCAGTGAAGCCCCCCTCGCGGAGACGCCTTCAAAGCTCGATGAGTTCATCGCCTGGCCGTCGACCGCCGCGCCGTCCAGGCGGCATCCACGGAAATCGATGTAGTTGAAATAGAAGTGGTCTGCGACAGTCACCGCCATGCCGCTGAGATCGCATCCGCCGCTGTCGAAGGCCGCGACTGCGGGGTACCGCAACGCGGGGCAGAGCATTAGGTCGACCAGATTGCTGCGGTCGGGCGACCCTACGCTGGTCGGGCAGCCGGCCGGACGGCCGATGATGTTGGGCGTCGGGCCGGGAGTGGGCGTCTGGGCCGGAACGGGAGTCGGTGTCGGGACCGCCGTAACCTCCGCGAGGGCGAGGGCCGGCTGCGGTGGTCCGTCCGCGAACGCGCCCCAGGCGATCCCGCCCGCGGCGGCGAGCCCCACCACCGTCGCTCCGCCCACCGCGAGCTTCGCCATCGGCAGCCCTATCATTCCGCGCGCGACCCGTCCCATGCGTCCCCGCAGACTTCGTTCCCGTCGCCAGTAGTCCGCCACGTCTTCGCGGGAGGCGACCCCGAGCTTCGTAATCAGTTCGCTGACGTGCCACTTCGCGGTGGCGAAGGTGACCCCCAGCGACTCGGCGATCTCGCCATTCGTGCGGCCGCGCGCGATGAGGTCCAGCACCTCCCGCTCGCGCTCGCTCCATTCCAACCTGGACGGACTGTGCGCTCCACCTGCCATGAGGGAAGGGTACCGCGCACACCCACTCCTGTGCCCATCCTATGGCGACCATTGCAAACCGTAATGGCGGATGCCCAGGAGTCGCTGTGGGGCCCCAACAATCGATCCGAGTCTACAGAGGCGTTATGTTCAGCCTCTTCGCCGCCTTTATCGCAGTCACGCGTTACGGCATCGCGGGAGGAATCTCGAAACACCTCCCCGGTCGTTTGAGGTGTATTTGCTAAGGTGAGTAAGCACTTTACCCCCGACAGGAGTCGAACCTATGCCTTCGGAGCGTTGGTACCGCAAACTACTTCCTCGGCCAAGCGACGCCAAGAGCACTCGGTTTCTTGAGCGCCAGCTCCACTCGAAACGGGACTACTCTTAAGAATCGCTGTCACCCGACT
>DATCGT010000268.1:0-14161 GCA_036508775.1 Tepidiformaceae bacterium
GCGGCGTAGATGAGCCGCACTTCGCGGCTGGGGATGAGCAGCGACGCGCCAAACAGGGTGAAGAGCGTGACGGCCTCGCGCGTGCCCATCTTCAGGTTCGCGAAGACCGACACCGCGAACGCTGACTGGGCTGCCGTTAGCAGGATCTCCTCCCGCTGACGGCCATCCAGGGGCAACCCGCCGGTCAGGTGGAACCCACCCCCGGCCAGCGCGAACACCAGCGGCAACGTCCCGACGAGGAGGGTCATCTGGTTCACTTCTGAGGAGATCAGCGCACCCATCCCAACCGCTGCCCGGCCCCGCCACGCGAGCATCCCCGCCACGAGCACCTCGGGCGCCTCGGAAGCGATCGGCGCCAGCCACTGGATCAGCAGGAACTGGGATACGCCGAGCCGCTCTCCGGTGTGCACGAGGCTGTCGGCGAACGGTGCTGCCGAGCAGAAGATGACGGCGGCGCTGTAGATGAGCAGCGCAATCACCATGGCCCGTCGCCTCTTCGTGGGCAGTCCGCCCATCGCCTTGGCTGGCCCGACCAGATCAACGTCCTCGGATTCGATCTTCGACGTGAAGAAGAAGTAGCAGAAGAACATCGACACCAGGACGATCGTGTCGATCAGCGTCAGGGTGTGGCGGAACCCGATCAGGCCGATGTAGACAGTCGCCACGAACAGGAACGTCAGTTCCAGCGCGCGGTGCTTGTCCACCACCAGCTGCTTCAGACGGGTGCGATAGAAGAACAGAGCGAAGACGGTCGTCCAGCCGATGCCAATCAGCAGGCGGTTGCCGCCCGTCATGTTGGCGATGGCGAGTCCCTTCGCGGCCTCGGCCGGGTCTGCACCCGCCCGCCAGGACAGAACCGCGTCTACCGCGTATTCCGGGAGGACCGCGATGAACGCGATCGCGGCGATCGCCATGCCCTGGGGGATGTCCATTTCGGCGGTTTCAGCCGCCCAGCTGAGGAGAAACGCCGCGGCGAGGATCGCAATTCCGAAGCCCAGCGCGTCCATCTCGGGGTTCGGTGCATACCCGGTCAGGCGCATCACGATGCCGGGCGCACCCACGAGCACCATGATGGCAACCATCGCCCACTGGCGATCGGCTGAGCCCTTCTTCATCGGACAGATAGTCCCTTGCGGTGCTCTTGTGAGCACGCGACGCGACTGGCCCGGACTACTCCTCTACGTCTTCGTAGAAGGCAATCGGTTCGGCGGTCTCCCAGTAGTTGTTGAGCTTGCCCTCGGCCAGGCCGCGCGCAGGGTGAAACCGACCTTTGTGCAGTTGGTCGAGCATCTGCTCTGGAGATTCGAGCGACTCATCGAACACGGCTGTGAAGTACCCGATACCCTGCGTCGAATGGCAATCGGACCCGCCGGTACCCGGCTTGCCGAGGATCTTCGCGACCTGCAGGGCAAAGTAGTTCTCGCGCGGCGTGTTGCAGCCGTTGAGCACCTCGATCCCGTGCACCAGTTGGAACACCGGCAACTTTGCAGCCTCGTCGGGCATGAGCCGAAAGGGCTCTAAGCCCTGGCGCTTGAAGTTGACCGGGTCAAAGAAGTGCCGGAAAGGATGCGCAACGACCAGGAATGCACCCTGCTCGTCCGCGACTTCCCGCAGCCTCTCAAGGCGCCGGATACCACTCGCGTAGCCCTTGAGGCCGATGGCGAGGATGTGGCCCATGTCGGTCGACACTTCCATCCCGTTCGAGACGAAGATGTGATCGTGCTTCTTACGAAAGGGGGCAAGGTCCCACTGCTCCCACATTCGGTCGTGCTCAGTAATGTTGACGCCGGTCATCCCGATCCGGGTCGCCTCTTCAATGAGGTCGTCCGGGTTTAACATCGAGTCTGAAGCGCCCTTGGTGGTGTGCACGTGCATGTCAATGATGGTGCCCGGCACGCCGCGCCTCCATTTGATAGATTTTCCCGAGAGTCACGAGAGAAGCGGAGTATATCATCGCCCCGCCAGGTAAGGCATCGCCCACCCGAACAGGCCCAGGAACACCACCGACATCATTGCCCACAACTTCCACTCCCGCCGAAAGAAGATCAACAGCGGAGGAAGCGGAAGCCACGCTACGCCGAACATCGCCACCAAAAATGGCATGCTCGGAGCACCAAGCACCCCCCCGTGTTGTTTGAAGTTTCCGACTTCATAGATGGAGCCGAAAATGAGCCCAAACATCGTCCACGTGAGCGTCATCCCCATGAAGATCGGTACCGCTAGCAGCGCACTCGACACTTCAGGATCGACCCAGTGCTCGAGGAAGCCCCCCGTCCTCGCCCTGAAAGCAAGATACGCCATCGCGACCGTGGAGACGACCGCCATCGCGTAACCCATCGTCCAGCCCGCCATGACCGCCTTCATAGCTGCCCCACCGTTGCCGTCACGATGACCGTACAGTCGAGTCCCACGGCCTTACCCGCAACACCGGCAGCATCCTCCTCCGGCCCAATCCAGAAGAGCGTGGGGCCGGCGCCGGCCAGCCGGACCGGTGCCCCGATCCGCGTTCCTAGCGCGCTCCTCAGGTCACCGAGACCCGGGAACTCTTCGAAGGCGACCTGCTCGAAGACGTTGTAGACGTGAACGGCCCCAATCATGGCCAGTGGTGACGCAGCGAATCGCTCCGCGACCTGACCACGGTCGAACGGCCGCGAGTCAAGAACGGCGAACATGCGCGCCGTCTTCCTTTCGAGCGTCTGCGACGGTATGAACAGGACAACACCGTGCCGCCCGGGCGGCTGCAGTGCTTCAACCCGCTCCCCGCGTCCCCGGGCGCGGGCGGTCCCCCCAACGAGGAAGAACGCCTCGTCGCTCCCGACCTCGACGGCAGCGTCGTAGACCATGGCATCGGTCGCTTCCGGCCACAGGCGCTGCAGGAGCCGTAGCGTTGTCGCCGCATCCGATGCACCTCCACCGAGCCCGCCCGCCGGGGGGATGTGCTTCTCCAACGAGATCCTCAGGGTCTCGACCGAATGGCCGCAGCGGCGACCCAGCGCAACCGCCGCACGCCAGGCAAGGTTCGTCTCATCGGCGGGCGTCCCATCTGCGAACGGGCCGCCCACCTCCACCCCCCGCTGCCCGCCGGAGGAGATGACGACTCTATCGGCGAGTTCAAGCGTTTGGAGAATCGTATCGACCTCGTGGTAGCCGTCCGACCGCCGGCCCGTCACTTCGAGGACAAGGTTCACCTTGGCGGGCGCCCGCCCCGCGAAAAGGTCAGGCTCTCGCACGAATCGCTTCGCAGGCGTCGAGCAGTTTGAGCCACTCGGGGATGGTCAGCGTCTCTGCCCTGCGCATCGGGTCGATCCCGGCCTCAGCCAGAGCCTCAGCAGCGCCGTCCTTGGGCAACCAGACCCCGCGCGACAGGCCGTTGTGGATCTGCTTCCGCGGGTTGCGGAATGTCCGCGCGGCCAGTTCGAAGAACGCCTCGTTCCGTTCGCGTGGCACCAACGGCGCCTCCCGCAGGACCATCCGCACGACCGACGAGAACACCGCGGGCGGCGGGTCGAAGGCGTCGGGGGGCACATCAAACAGCATCTCAACGTCGGCGTACACCTGCACCGAGATGGTCAGCAGCGAGGCGTGGCCGGGCTTCGCCGCCAGCTCGCGCGCTACTTCGCGCTGAACCATGACCACCATTTCTGTCGGTTTCGGGCTGCCTTCAAGCAGGTGACGAATGATGGGATTGGCCGCGAAATAGGGCAGGTTGCCGGCGACGGAGAACAGTCGGTCCGGCGGCAGGATCTCCCCAAGTTCGATATCTCGCGCGTCGCCGCAAACGATTGTCAGGCGGGGGTTCCCTTCGAACCGCCGGCTGAGGTGGGGAATCATCCGTTCCTCGACCTCGACCGCAATGACCGTATGCCCGGCCTCGAGCAGCACGTCGGTCAGCTGGCCGGTGCCGGCCCCAATCTCAACAACGACGCCGCCCTCTGGCACACGGAGCGCTGAGACGATGTCCGCGAGAACGCCGGAGTCGCGCAGAAAGTGCTGGCCGAGCGCTTTTCGCGGCCGTGGGGCAGTCCGTTGGGCAGGAGGCACGCCTACGATCGTAGGGACGTGTCGCGGCTCCAGTCGAGGACCTCAGTCGAGTACGTAGATGTCGAGCGTCTGCGTATACCATGGCTGGCCCCCGGCTGACTCCGGGAAGCCAAGGTCGATGATGTTGCCCTTGATGGCGCCGCCGGTGTCGGCCGCGAGGCATTTCCCGTAGCGCGGCACATAGATCCAGCTGCCCAGCGGGATGACGTTCGGGTCGACGGCGCATACGCCGTAGTCCACGCGGACGCCGGTAGCCGTAATGCCATACCCCGGGTCAGATCGCGCCTTCCCGCCCTGGCTGGCGTTGTACCAGGTCACTTTCATCGAGATCTTTCGGGAGTACGTGCCCGTGTAGTCCGGGGCGTCGAGCGTCGGCTTCGCGGGCGCGGGCCTCGTCCCGGTGACCTGGTGGGCCGCCACGGGCGCCTGGACGATGTCATTGCTGACGACGGTGCGGCTCGTCTCGACACCGTTCTTCGTCGTCACGCTGTAATTGATGACCCGGACACCAGGCACACCCGGGACGACGCGAATGGTGCCTGCCGCGAGCGTGCTGTCCGTGTCGTAAACCATGTCCGGCGTCACCTGCTCCTGGACTTCCTCGGTGAACGTGTGATTGAGCCCAATCGTCAGGTCCATTCCGTTCGAGACCGGTGTGTTCCGCGGAAGGGAGAGGATTTCATCCGGGCCCGGGTCAACGCCAAGGATGCGTAGGATGTCTGCCACGGTCTGGGCCTGCGTGTACAGCGTCTGGTCCTTGCCATCGAGCTTCAGGTTCACGCTGCGGGCTGGCGCGAGCCGCACGGTCATACCGGCGGTCAGCGATGTGGTCAGTGACGGCTGCACGAGATCGACTTCTCGGACGGTGATCCCCATTTCGGAAAGCAGTCCGTTGACCGTGTCGGCCGACGACATCGTGTCGACCCGCTGGGTATCGACCATGACCGTGACCGGACGAGCGCGCACCACGGTGAGGCGGGAGGAGCCGGCCGCGGGATCCCCCGCGGACCCGGAGGGAACCCCGAAGGGCACAGCATTGCCGCTGTACACCAGGGACGTGCTGGCGAGCGGTCCTCGTGGGGTGGCAGCCTGCCCATTTAGCAGCACTCGGTCGGACGGCTGGAGCGTTACCCCTGCCTCGGCGAGCGCCCCGCCGACGGTGGTGGCCTGCGTCCGCACATCCATGACCTGGCCATCAACCTCGACCGATACGGCACGGGCGCGCTGTACCGCGACGCTCGCATGCCGTCCGCCGGTTCCGTAGAGGACGAGGTCACCTGGACCGAGCGTGACGTCGGCCGCGGCCAGTCCCTCGTTTCGAGGATTGAAGGTCGCCGCGACGCGTATCGCCTGGCCGTTACTGAGAACGGTCACCTCGTGTCGGGGGAACACCTGGAAGCCTACGACAGCCAGGAGGACCACCACCAGGATGGTCGCAGCGTGCTGCCGCCCCCTGAAATGCTGAGGGTGGGGAGCTGCCTCCGGGCGGAAACCCCGAGGGGCGTCAGCGACCGGGCGCCCCCGAAAACGGGGCGTCCGAATGGCCTGTGCCAAGGTCACTCCTCACACGATGGTCGGCGTCCCGGGGGGTGGGACACTGATAATCGATGAAGCAGGCCGTGCACCTGCCTCCGAACGAACCCTCCAGGCTTCTCCCACGCCTGCCGGTTCAGACCCGGTTGACCTGCGGCACCCGAAGCATTCCGCTTATGGCTGCTTGCTTCCGCACCTGACCAGGTTCACGGCACCTCGCCGCGCAGGACCAGATCGTCAACACCGGCTGACAAGGACAGTCCCTGAAGAGCCAGCCCTCGAGCAGGGATTCAACCCCGCTATAGCGGATTGCGGGCTACAGGGCACCGCTGGCTCCCCGTCTAGCACGGCCGAAAGCCACCGTAAGCAACCAGAGAGGGGGGGTCAATAGGCCCAGACGCGATTATGACGCGTTGTCGCGGGCACCCGACGCCCGGATCGACACGAGCACCTCGCCCGCCTGGACGCGCTGACCCGGCACGACTGCCACGGATTCCACGATCCCGGCCCCGGGCGAACGCAACTCGTTGTTCATCTTCATGGACTCGATGATCAGCGCCACTTGCCCGGCTGCCAGTTCATCGCCGACCGCGCAGCGCACTTCGACCAGGGAACCGGTCATCGGGGCAGTGATCGTAATCAGCCCACTTGCGTGGTTTCCTGACATCGACCTCCGCGGCTCCGGCCGCCAGCGCTCGACATCGCAGTTGAACTGGTGCCTGCCTACGGTGACGATCGCGCCGCCGCGCCGCCGTTCGAGGTAGAGCTCCATCGGATGGTTGTCGACCATCAGAACATAGAGGCCCGAATCGCCGACCCGTTCCAGGCTGACATCTTTCCACTCTTCGGCGTCTTCCCGGCGGACGAACGTGCGATCGCCATCTTTCCGCATCTCGAATGCGGCATCGTCGTGATTGAAGCGGATTAGATACTTTTCGGCCAACGTCCCATCCCCCGGCCAGTAATGCTCCCCGCCATCGCAGCCCGCCACGCTTTTCCGTTGCCCGTCGAATGCCCGTTCGTCGCCTGGGCGGACGATGCGGCGAGTGGTTCGGCCACCGAAGCCCCGGTGACAAACAGGAGCGCCGCGATCTCCGCAGCTTCCTCCTGCTGGGCGAGTGGCTCTTCCGCGACGACCGCGTGCCGGTCCAGGAAGTCGGTATCCAGGTTGCCCTCGATGAAGTCCGGCAGGTCGAGGATCTGCTGAAGATACGGGATATTCGTCGCGACGCCGACGAGCCGGAACTCCGCCAGTGCCCGCTTCATCCGGGACCGGGCCCCTTCGCGATCGCGTCCCCAGGCAGTGACTTTCGCCAGGAGTGAGTCGTAATAAGGCGTCACTTCGATCCCGTCGTAGAGCGCGCTTTCCACCCGGATCCCCGGGCCTGCCGGCTCCCGCGCGAGCACGATCCGTCCAACTGACGGCAGGAAGTTGTTGAACGGGTCCTCCGCCACGATCCGGCACTCGATCGCCCACCCTCGGGTGAGCAGCTCGACCTCGTCGTACGCGAGCTCTTCGCCCGCCGCCACGAGGATCTGGTCCTTCACGAGGTCGGTCCCTGTCGCAATCTCGGTCACAGGGTGCTCGACCTGGAGGCGAGTGTTCATCTCCAGGAAGTACCAGTTCCCCTCCTCATCGAGGAGAAATTCAACGGTCCCGAGGCTGTGGTAGTCGGCCGCACGCGCAATCTTCACGGCGGCTCGTCCCAGGGCCCGGCGAAGTGCCGGCGTCACGACGACGCTCGGGCACTCTTCGATGAGCTTCTGGTGGCGGCGCTGGATGCTGCACTCGCGCTCCCCGACCGGGACGATGTTCCCGAAGCGGTCACCGATGATCTGGACCTCGATGTGCCGTACGTGCTGGAGGTTCTTCTCAACGTAAATGGCGGGGTTCGCGAAGGCAGCCTGGGCTTCCTGTATCGCCGCAGAGGCCGCCCCGGCAAGTGACGCTTCGTCATGAACAAGGCGGATGCCTCGCCCGCCGCCGCCCGCCGCAGCTTTGATCATCACCGGGAAGCCCACCAGTCGCGCAGCCGCTATGGCTTCCTCAACGGAGTGGACCTCTTCGCTGCCGGGCACAACGGGGATTCCCTGCGCCGCCGCCATCTTCCGCGCCGCAATCTTGTCGCCGAGGGCCCGGATCGACCGGGGGTACGGCCCAATGAACGTCATCCCGGCGGCCTCGCAGGCCTCGGCGAACTCCGCGTTTTCCGCGAGAAACCCATAGCCGGGGTGGATGGCGTCGGCGCCGCAGGCCTTCGCAACAGCAAGGATTCGCTCGCCGTTGAGGTAACTCTCACGAGCGTCGGCCGCCCCGATGAAATGGGCTTCGTCGGCATACCGAACGTGCTGTGACATCCGGTCGACATCCGAGTAGACAGCTACGGACGTGATATTCAGATCGCGGAGCGCGCGCACGATCCGGAGCGCAATCTCTCCACGGTTGGCCACCAGGACTTTCGAGAACATCAATACATCTCTAGTCGGGTCGTATAACCCTCAGCATATGCCGACCAGTCAGGGAACCGCGAATCGCAACCGGCTGGCCTCGGCGCCGCTCGCAGCACTACCCTTGTCGGGTGGATGACCACACGCTCAGGGTGTTGGAGTTCGACAAGGTGCTGGCGTTGCTCGCGTCGGAGACCGCCTTTAGCGTCGGGCGCGAGCTTGCCATGCAGGTACGTCCTGAGCAAGACCTTGCAGACGTAATCGAACTTCAGGCCGAGACCGCCGAGCTCAAAATCCTCGACCGCCTGGGCATCGATTTGCCCTTCGGCGGGGCGAAGGACATTCGCCCCCAGATCAGGGGCGCCGCGATTGGCCAGGCGCTCGACCCGCCCGACCTCGTTGACACTGCCCAGACACTGAGGACCGCCTGGCGCGCCCGGCAGGTAGTCGAGAAGCTGCGCGATCGCATCCCCCACCTCGCCATGATCTGCGATGGGATCGCGGACTTCCGCCGCCTCAGCGACGCCGTGGACGAAGCCATCACCTCCCGTGGCGAGGTCGCCGACTCCGCGAGCGAAACGCTCGCCAACACTCGCCGTGAACTCCACGCCGCCGAGAGCCGCCTCGAGCAACGGGCCCACGCAGCCCTGGCCGACGCCGTCCGCCGCGGCATTGCCCAGGAAGGCCTCCTCACCGAACGGAACGGCCGGAAGGTCATTCCCCTCAAGGCTGACTACCGCGGCCAGCTCGCCGGCATCGTCCATGATGTCTCCTCCAGCGGCGCTACCGTCTTCGTCGAACCCCTGGGTGTCGTCGAGGCGGGAAACCAGGTCCGGGAACTCCAGCTAGCCGAGCAGCGCGAGGTCCACCGCGTCCTCCAGAAGCTCAGCGCGCTGGTGGGCGATCGCGAAGCCGAGGCCGCGTCAACCCTGCTCGCCCTGGCGAAGCTCGACCTCGTAAACGCGAAGGTGCGGCTCGGCCGCCGCCTGAAGGCCGAACTCCCACCGGCAGGCGATTCCACGAGCTGGCTGGGTGACAGCGGCGAGACGAATATCGTCCGCGGGCGCCATCCGCTGCTTCACGGGGACGTTGTCCCCACCGACTTCCAGATTGGCGGCGCCTTCCAGGGGGTCCTGATCACCGGCCCCAACACGGGTGGCAAGACGGTCGCGCTCAAGACGCTGGGACTCCTCACCCTCATGGCCCAGGCCGGTCTCCCCGTACCCTGCGACGAGGGCAGCCGGATGGTCGTCTTCCCCCGTATGTACGCCGACATCGGGGACGAACAGTCGATCGAGCAGTCACTCTCGACCTTCTCTTCGCACATGCGAAACGTCATCGCGATCCTCGGAAAGGCTGAGCCGCAGACCCTTGTTCTCCTCGACGAGTTGGGCGCCGGCACCGACCCCACCGAAGGAGCAGCACTCGCCAGGGCGATCCTCGAAACGCTCCTCGAACGTGGCTGCACCATCGTCGCAACCACCCACCACGGGGAACTCAAGGCGTTCGCCCACAACGATCCCCGCTTGCGGAACGCCTCGGTGGAGTTCGACCTCGAAACCCTCAGCCCCACCTACCACCTGACGATTGGCCTCCCCGGCCAGTCGAACGCCCTCGCCATCGCCCAACGACTGGGGTTGAGCCGGGAGGTCGTGGCACGGGCCGAGGAACAGCTCTCGCCCGAGCACTTTGAACTCGAGCTCCTCCTCGCGGAGATTCGTGACGAGCGCGTCGCCGCGACCACCGCGCGGACGCGCGAGGAGCTCGCCCGCAAAGAGGCCGAGGAGCTCCGCCTCGCGCTCGCCGAGCGACGCGACCGCATCGAACAGGAACGCTCCGCTATCCTCGAAGCCGCCCATCGCGAGGGGGAGGACGCGCTCGCCGGCATGCGCCGGGAGCTCGACCAGCTCCGCCGCCGGTCGGTCATCGTGGACACGGAGCGGAAATCGGCGGACGAGACGCTGAAGGAACTCGACGCCAACCTCGGGCGCCTCAAGGCCCGTGCCAAACCCGCCCGCCGCGAAGCCGTCATCACGGAGACTGTCCGCGAGGTTACCGCCGGCGACACTGTCCACGTCCGCGACATCCCCCAGCTCGGAGAGGCGCTCAGCAGCGTCGGTGAGGACGGGCGCATCGAGGTCCAGTTCGGCTCGCTGCGCATGAAGGTCTCGGTCGATCGAATCGATCGGGTTGAGAACGCCACCCCCTCGGTGCGAATCACCGTCCCGGCGGGTCCGACGGTCTCAATCGAACTGGACCTGCGGGGACAGCGCGCCGAAGAGGCCCTGCTCCGCTTCGAGACCTACCTCGACGACGCGTTCCGGGCGGGCCTGCCCTTTGTCCGAATAATCCACGGCAAGGGCACGGGCGCCCTGCGGGCGGCAATCCGCGAGGCGCTCACGGGGCACCCTCTGGTGCGCCGCTTCGAATCGGCCCCGCCTAACGAAGGGGGCGACGGCGTCACCGTCGCCGTCCTGGCGGGCTGAGAGATGACTTCCTTTCAGCCAGGGTTCCCGTCGGAAGAAGAGACCGTGCCAGACGACGCCCCTCTTGCCGCCCGGATGCGCCCGCGAACACTCGATGAATTCATCGGCCAGTCGGCCGCGGCAGGGCAGGGTTCGATGCTCAGAGGAGCAATCACGCGCGGAAACCTGCCCTCGTTCATCCTCTGGGGGCCGCCCGGGTGCGGGAAGACGACCCTGGCGGGCCTCGCCGCAAAGCAGGTCAAGGCCGACTTCGTCGCCATCTCTGCCGTTTCGTCGGGCGTCGCTGACCTGCGCAAGGTCGTAGCCGAGGCAAAAGCACGACGCGGCGCCGGTCGCCGCACGGTCCTCTTCATCGACGAGATTCACCGCTTCAACAAGGCGCAGCAGGACGTCATCCTCCCCTACGTCGAGGACGGCACCGTCACCCTGATCGGCGCGACGACGGAGAACCCCTCATTCGAGGTGGTTGCCCCGCTCCTCAGCCGCGTCCGCGTCATTCGCCTCTCCTCACTGGGCGACGCCGACCTCGCCGCGATCGTAACAGCCGCCATGGGCGACACCGAGCGCGGTCTCGGACGGCTTGGCCTATCGATCGCCCCCGAAGCCATGGCCGCGCTGGTTGAAGGGGGAAACGGGGACGCCCGCGCTGCTCTCACCGCCCTCGAGATCGCCGCCGAGAGCAGCCACGCCGATGGCGACCCGGTCATCGGTGTCGAGGCCATCCGCCAGGCGCTCCAGGATCGCCGCCCCTACCACGACAAGCAGGCCGATTTCCATTTCGACATCATCTCGGCGTTCATCAAGTCGGTGCGGGGCTCCGACCCGGACGCCTCCCTCTACTGGCTGGCCCGCATGATCGAAGCCGGTGAAGAGCCGCTCTTCATCGTGCGACGGATGGTCCTCCTGGCCGCGGAGGATATCGGCATGGCTGACCCACAGGCGCTGACGCTCGCCGTCGCCACCCAGCAGGCCGTGCACTTCATCGGCATGCCCGAAGGCTACCTTCCTCTCGCAGAATGCTGCGTCTACCTGGCGACGGCGCCCAAGAGCAATTCCGCCTACACCGCCTACACGGCCGCCCTGGAGGACGCGAAGCGCACGTCGCACCTGCCGGTGCCACTCCACCTGAGGAACGCGGCAACGGGACTGATGCGTCAGTTCGGCTACGGCCAGGGATATCGCTATGCACATAACGAACCCGACCATTTCGCCCGCGATGCGACCTACTTGCCGGAAACGCTAGGCTCACCACATTATTACCAACCGGGAAAACTGGGCTACGAAGCATCGGTCGCCGAATGGCTGGCGAAACTACGCGGCAGCCCCAACCATCCCACCAAGGAGTGACCGACCATAATGAAGATCGAATTCCTCTACTCAAAGGCCACCGGGCGCAGCGCCAAGGCTGAAGAAGCACTGAAAGCAGCGCTCGAAGCCACCGATCCATCGGTTGAAGTTGTCTACACCGAAATCGGTGACTCTGAAGAAGCGCGCGAGAAGAAGTTCCTTGGTTCGCCAAGCATTCGCGTCAACGGCATCGACGTCGAATACGGCGATCGTGAGCCCGACGAGTACCAGGCGGGCGGACGCTACTACAACACCCCGGAGGGCTGGAAGCCCTTCCCGCACGCCCGCATGATCGCCAACCAGATCATCGAACAGCAGCACCGGGAAGCCGCCAAGAGCTAGCCTCGCCTCAGCAGACTCACGATGGCCGGCTCCGGCCATCGTTGAGTCGTGCGTAGAGAACCATGTCGAATCGCTGCCCGAGGAGCGGCTCATACCGCTCATACTCGCCGTAGCTCCGCATGATCCCCTCCTCTACGAACCGGCACCGCACGGCAAGCGCTCGCGACTGGGCGTTGTTAGCGTCGACTCGCAATTCCAGCCGCCGAAACCCGAGTACCTCGAACGCGAAGCCTGAGAGCAGCATGACCCCGCGGCTTGCGAACCCTCGCCCGCGATAGCCCGGTAGCAACCCGTACGAGATCTCTCCCCGCCCCTGGCCCTTCGGGTGCATGGCGCACCACCCCGCTCCCTCACCGTTTCGGTGATCGGCGATGACGAAGACCATTTCCTCGCCCGATGCCCACGCGGCCCACTTCTTCTCAACGGTGCTTCGCGCGTTCGCTTCGTAGTCGAAGCCGGCGGCACGAGTCTGCGACCAGTCGAACCAGCGCTGCACCTCCGGATCGCAATCCCAGCCAACTATCGTGGAGACGTGGCGGACGTCGAACGGAGCGATGTCGACAACGCCGTCGCTGAGCGCCGGCTGTTCGCCCCAGGGCCCCTTCGACCCGGCCCCCGATGGCAGGCTCATCGTGCAACCGCTCCCCACGACCGCAGCCCGTGGCTTATCCCCGGTCTGCCTCGGTCAGGATTCCTTCGAGGTGACATGTGTCGTTATGGCGGGCGAGCATGAGCCGCCCGCTGCGGTCCGTCACGAACTCGGTGATCGAGCAGTTCGCCACCTGGAACATCCCCCGCCGCCGGGTATCGATGCCAAGGATCTCGTAGCAGACCGCCGAGATGACGCCACCATGCGCCACGGCGACCACGGTCTCGTCCGATTCGCGCACGCGCTCCAGGAAGGCCCCGATGCGAACCGCGAACTTGTCACGACCTTCCTCGCCCGGGAATGTCGCTCTTTCCCCCCGTGAATACGCTTCGAGTACGTGGGGGAACCGCTGCCGGAGTTCCGGACCGGTGAGGCCGCTCGCTTCGCCCATGTCGTATTCGCGCAACGCCGGGTCTGACTCAACGGGAAGCGCAAGCGCTGAAGCGACCGTCTCAGCGGTCTGGACTGCGCGCAGGAGGGGACTCGTCGCGATCCGGTCGATCTTCTCTCTCGCCAGCTTCTCGGCAGTCGCGTTCGCCTGGATGCGCCCCAGATCGGTCAACGCAAAGTCGCTATGCCCCTGGATGATCCCGGCGGCGTTCCCTTCCGACTGCCCGTGGCGGATGAAGATCAGGCGCATGAGTCAGGATGTACCGATCGGCAGACGGGCTGTCGCCAGCCTCGCAAGGATCGGGAGATCGAGGCCGTGCTCGCCCCCGGCACGCGACATGAACGCCCACACTTCTACGTTCTCAACCGCGCCGGATTTGGGATGACAACGAACGATGACTCCCTCACCGACGGGCCGCGTAACCTGGCCTTCGTACGGGGCTACCGTATCGAGATAGAGAATGTCCCCGACATCGTCGTAAGTAACCTTCAACGTTCCCACAGTCGCGCTACTCCGTGAGCCGCCGGTACAGCGTGGGCAAACGGCTCGGAAGCTGCTCGATGTCCGCGACAACTTCGTAGCCCATGTCTTCGCACATGGTCTTCAGGTAGTCGTGCCCGGCGCGGTCGACGGTGAGCGCGAACGGCGTAATGCCTTCGCGCTTCGCTTCGTTCAGCGCCTGCTTGGTGTCGTGGATCGCGTAGTCCTTCTCCGTGCGGTCGCGACCATAGCCGTGGTCCTGCGGGCGCCCGTCGCTCAGGAGGAAGAGGATCTTCACCTTCGCGTCCGTCATTTGCAGCTTGTGCGTCGCGTGGCGAATCGCCGGGCCCATCCGCGTCGAACGGATCGGCGTAATTTTGTCGAGCCGCTTCTTGATGCGCACGTCGAGGTCCTCGTCGAAGTCCTTGATGACGAAGAACTCGA
>DATCGT010000269.1:0-7688 GCA_036508775.1 Tepidiformaceae bacterium
GATCCTCAAACACCTGCGCGAGCCCCTCAAAGTGCTCGGCGAAGGCGAACTGACCAAAAAGCTCACCGTGAAGGCGCACCGCTTCAGCGACGCGGCGAAAGCGAAGATCGAAAACGCAGGTGGTACGGCCACGCTTATCGAGCCGACCCCCGGTGAAGAAGGCTAAAGCGTAGATGATGACGCAACCGGCCGCGCGCCCGCGCCTGCTCCAGGCGATGGTGGATGCCTTCCGACAGGAAGACGTCCGAAAGAAGCTGCTGTTCACCCTGGCCATGCTGGTGGTGTTCCGCTTCGTCGCGCACGTGCCGGTGCCGAACGTCGACCGTACGGCCCTCGCGAACGCGTTCAAGGGGAACGCGATCCTGGACTTCCTGAGTATCTTCTCGGGTGGAGCGCTGCAGAACCTGAGTGTGGCGGCGCTGGGTGTGTACCCGTTCATTACCGCGTCGATCATCATGCAGATCCTCACGCCACTCGTTCCCGCTCTGCGGTCTTTGCAGGAAGAGGGTGAGCAGGGAAACCGGCGAATCCAGCTCTTCACCCACTGGCTCGCCGTTCCGATGGCGTTTGTGCAGGGGTACGGCCAGATCCTGTTCATCAATGGACAGGGCGGAAACGTCATCCGGAACTTCGGGTTCCAGAACGACGCGCTGGGTACGGCGGCGACGCTGTGCACCCTGGCGGCCGGGACCATGTTCCTCGTCTGGATTGGTGAACTCATTACCGAGAACGGCATCGGCAACGGTGTCTCGGTGATCATCTTCGGCGGCATCGTTTCGCGTCTGCCCGGCCTCATCCCGAACCTGTCGACCTCGTCGATCATCGGGGTGCTCGGCATTGCACTTTTCGCCTTCGGCCTCATCTTCCTGGTGGTGTACTTCCAGGAGGCGACCCGGCGGGTTCCGGTTCAGTACGCGAGGTCAGCCTATCGCGGCGGACGGATGTACCGGCAACAGGGGCAGAGCCATATCCCGTTGCGGGTCAACATGGCCGGGATGATCCCGCTGATCTTCGCGTTCTCGATCATGATCCTGCCCGCGACGGTCGCTTCGTACTTCGTCCATTCGGGCGGCGTTATCCAGTCGATCGCGAAGTTCTTCGTAAGCCAGTTCCAGGGTGGCCGTGGCGGCGGCGGAAGCGGAATTTACTGGATCATCCTCTTCATCCTGGTGATCGTCTTCACGTTCTTCTACACGATGGTGCAGTACCAGCAGCAGCAGATGGCGAAGACGCTGCAGCGGCAGGGCGCCTTCATCCCGGGAATTCGGCCAGGTCCTCCGACCGAGGCCTATCTGATTCGCGTGGTGACGAGGATTACCTGGGCCGGGGCCTTCTTCCTCGGGTTCGTGGCGGTCCTGCCTTACTTCATTGGCCTTGTGACCAACGTGCGTGCTCTGACGATTTCGAGCACGGGCTTCCTCATCGTTGTTGCCGTCGTGCTCGATACGATGAAGCAGCTCGAGGCGCAGCTCTTGATGCGCAACTATGAGGGGTTCATTCGCTAATGTTCATCGTATTGTTGGGACCTCCGGGTGCCGGGAAGGGCACGCAGGCACAGCGGATCGCGGCGGCAACGCGGCTGCTCCACATCTCGACCGGTGACATGTTCCGCGAGAACGTGCGCAATGGGACCGAGCTCGGGAAGCTGGCCGACACGTATATGTCGAAGGGCGACCTCGTGCCGGACGAAGTGACGATCCGCATGCTGGTCGAGCGCATCAGCCGCCCGGATGCTTCTGAAGGCGCGATGTTCGACGGGTTCCCTCGCAATGTTGTCCAGGCCAAGGCGCTGGACCAGGCGCTGGCGGCGCGCGGTGCGAAGATCGACCGATCACTGCTCATCTCGGTGCGCGACGAAGAGCTCATCGGCCGTCTGGGTGGCCGATGGATCTGCCGCGGGTGTGGGACGCTGTACCACGAGAAGAACGACCCACCGAAGAAGACTGGTGTCTGCGACAAGTGCGGCGGCGAGCTCTACCAGCGCGAAGATGACCGGCCCGAGGTTGTTCGGACGCGCCTTGAGAAGCAGAAGCCGGCGGCCGACTTGATTGAACACTACCGCAAGGCGGGTGTCCTCAAAGAGATTGATGGAGAGCGGGGCCTCGACGAGGTCACTGCCTCACTGCTCGAGGCGCTCAAGTAGATGGCGGTAAAACTGAAGTCCGAGGACGAGCTGCAGGTCATGCGCGAGGTCGGCCAGATTGTCGGCGAGACGCTGGAGAAGATCCGCGCGATGGTGCGTCCGGGACTGAACATCAAGGATGTCGAGAGGTTTGTGCGGCAGGAATTCAAGCGACGGGGAGCGAAGGAAACGTTCCTGAACTACTCGCCGGCGCCGAAGTACCCGCCCTACCCTTCGAACATATGCATCAGCATCAACGACGAGCTTGTGCACGGAATTCCTGTCGACCGCGAGTTGAAGGAAGGCGACATCGTCACCTTCGACCTGGGGGCGACGTACAAGGGCTTCGTCGGCGATGCCGCGATCACAGTCCCGGTGGGGGAAGTGAGCGAAGAGGCGAAGAAGCTCTTGAAGGTTACGGAAGACGCGCTCTGGGCGGGTATCCGGGCTGCAAAGACCGGGACTCATCTGAACGATATTTGCGGCGCCATTGAAGACACGATCACGCCAAGCGGCTTTTCGATCGTCCGCCAGTACGTCGGTCACGGCGTTGGGCGGGAAATGCACGAGGAGCCCCAGGTGCCGAACTACCGGATGCGGTTCAAGGGAACACCCCTGCGAACCGGGCTGGTGCTGGCACTGGAGCCCATGGTCAATATCGGCGGCCCGGAAACGGCCGAGGGAGAGGATGGCTGGACTGTTAAGACGAAAGACGGTAGCCTTTGCTGTCATTTCGAACACACGATAGCCATTCGCGAGGGGCGTGATCCCGAAGTTCTCACGCTCGCCTAGAACTATCTGCATATGAAGGGTGTATGGCGAAGAAGGATGCGATTGAAGTAGAAGGCGTAGTGACCGAGCCTCTTCCGAACGCGGTGTTCAAGGTGGAACTGGCCAACGGGCACGAAGTCCTGGCCCACGTAAGTGGGCGGATACGCATGAATTTCATCAAAGTTCTTCCAGGTGACCGGGTGTTGGTAGAACTCTCGCCGTACGACCTATCGCGCGGCCGGATAACCTACCGTTTCAAGTAACCGGTCGAGCCGGAGCCAGCCAGGAGAATCATGAAGGTCCGAGCTTCCGTTAAGCCAAGATGCGACAAGTGCAAGGTGATCCGCCGGCACGGTCGGGTGATGGTGATCTGCGAAAACCCAAAGCACAAGCAGCGGCAGGGGTAGTCCATGGCACGTATTTCAGGTGTTGACCTCCCGAACGACAAGCGCGCCGAAATCGCGTTGACCTATATCTATGGGATCGGGCCGACGCGCTCGAAGGAGATCCTTGCCGGAACGGGTATCAGCCCCGATGTGAAAGCACGGGAGCTGACGGACGAGCAGGCGATCCGGATCCGCGACTTCATCGATAAGAACTACGTGGTGGAGGGTGACCTCCGCCGCGAGGTGCGGCAGAACATCAGCCGACTGATCGAAATCAACTGCTATCGTGGCCAGCGCCACCGGCGGAACCTGCCGGTACACGGCCAGCGCACCAAAACGAATGCCCGCCAGAAGCGTGGTGCTCGCAAGACAGTGGCCGGCAAGCGCCGAGCCGGCAAGAAGTAAGAGGACCAACAGGAATGGCCGATACGAAACGAGGAGCCGATGCCAAGCGGCGCGTGCGCAGGCGCGAACGGAAGTCCGTGCCGCGTGGGAAGGCGTACATCAAGAGCACGTTCAACAACACGCTCGTGACGCTGACCGACCAGAACGGGAACGTGATCTCGTGGGCGAGCGCCGGCGGGTCAGGCTTCAAGGGCTCGCGCAAGGGAACGCCATTCGCGGCGCAGCTTGCGGGAGAGAACGCGGCCCGGCGCGCAATGGAACATGGCATGCAAATGGTCGAAGTGTTCGTGCGAGGCGCGGGCAGCGGCCGTGAGGCGGCGATCCGCTCGCTCCAGGCTTCCGGCCTGACAGTGACGGCGATCCGCGACGTAACCCCCATCCCCCACAACGGATGCCGCCCGCCCAAGCGGCGTCGCGTCTAGGAGAGAGCACACCGAATGGCACGTTACACTGGCCCCGTTTGCCGGCTCTGCCGCCGTCATGGCGAGAAGCTCTTTCTGAAGGGCGAGCGGTGCTTCACGCCGAAGTGCGCCTTCGACCGTCGCCCGAACGCTCCCGGACCGCGCCCGGCCCGCCGC
The DNA here is from genome assembly GCA_036508775.1 of Tepidiformaceae bacterium. Taxonomy (GTDB): domain Bacteria; phylum Chloroflexota; class Dehalococcoidia; order Tepidiformales; family Tepidiformaceae; genus JBGPOS01. Next base: position 4,263 of record DATCGT010000269.1, read on the forward strand.
CGCAAGGTGAGCGACCGCGGTCTGCAGCTGCGCGAGAAGCAGCGGGCGCGCATTGCCTACGGGCTGCTTGAGAAGCAGTTCGTCCGTTACTACAAGGAAGCGATTCGTCGTCCGGGCGTATCGGGTGAGAACCTGGTGCGGCTGCTCGAGACGCGGCTCGACAATATCGTCTATCGGCTTGGGTTCGCGGATTCGCGCAACCAGGCCCGACAGATCTCTCGCCATGGAATCATCACGGTTAACGGGCGGAAGCTCGACATTCCCTCTGCTCATTTGAAGGAGGGGGATGTCGTCGGGTTCACGCCGCGTGGCCAGCGGAGCGAGTACTTCAAGATCGTCCAGGAGACGATCAAGTCAAAGAATCCGCCATCGTGGCTCACGCTCGATGCGGCGAACATGAGCGGCAGGGTCACGGCGGCGCCCGATGTGGTGCACGGCGAGACTCATGTGTTCAACGAAAACGTCATCATCGAGTACTACTCGCGCTAACCCGCGTCGTCCTGAAGAAAGCTAACTGAGGCACGTCCAAACATGATGGATTCGATGGAGTTGATCGGGAGCACGGCGGAGGACGTCGTCCCCCAGCTCGCGGTTGAAGAAGAGGCCGAACGGTACGCGCGATTCATCGCCGAGCCGCTCGAGTCGGGGTATGGGATTACTCTCGGTAACGCCCTTCGCCGCGTGCTGCTCAGTTCGCTGGAAGGCGCGGCGATTACGTCTGTCCGCGTCGACCAGGTGCAACACGAGTTCTCCACGATCGCAGGGATGCAGGAGGACACGACGGAGTTCCTTCTGAATGTGAAGGAAATCCGGCTGCGTCCGCTGTCGAACCGCGCGGGAACCCTTGCGCTCGACACCGAAGGCCCGGGTGAAGTCACGGCGAAGGACATCCAGGTCCCGGCCGACTTTGAAATCACGAACCCCGAGCTGCATCTCGCGACGCTCGATGGGAAGAACGCTCGCCTGAACGTGGAATTCCACGTCGCCCTCGGCAAGGGATACATCCCGGCCGGGAGCGTTGAGGGTATGCCCATCGGGGTCATCCCGGTGGACGCGATCTTCACTCCGGTGCGCAAGGTGAACTACCGGGTGGAGAAGACGCGCGTCGGCCAATCGACGAACTACGACCGGCTGATCCTTGAGGTTTGGACCGACGGGACGATTACGCCGGTTGAAGCGGTCGGGCAAAGCGCGGATATCCTCATGGACCAGTTCGCGCTGTTCAGCACGATGGGACGCCCGGAGATGCCCGTAATGGTGCAGTCCGGCGGAACCGCGCTGGGACTGGCGCTGGCACCGGACCGTTACAACACGCCGATCGAAGATCTGAACCTTTCGGTCAGGGCCTACAACTGCTTGAAGCGCAGCGGGCTCATGACGGTGGGCCAGGTGCTCGAGAGGAGCGAAGACGAACTGTTGGGGCTGCGTAACTTCGGCCGCAAGTCGTACGACGAACTGCGTGACCGGCTCATCGAGCTGGGATATGTGGACGGCGAGGCCGAAGGGCTGCAGCCAATCCCGGACGTACGAGTGCCAGCAGCTGGTGTCGCGCCGCGTGGCCAGACACCTCGCCGGCCGGGCTCGGTCAGGACGAGTTCGGTGATCCTCGACGAAGAGGATGAGGAGCAGAGCCTGGGAGCGCTGGGCAAGGCCCTGAAGGAAGCACTGAAAGAAGTCGGCGAGGATGACCTCCTTGGCGCCGACGACGAGGACTAAGCAATGCGACACCGCGTAGCCGGCCGACATCTCGGCCGCGATACAGCTCACCGCACCGCGCTCTTCCGCAACCTGGTCACCGACCTGCTGCGTCATGAGCGCATCACCACCACGGAAGCGAAAGCGAAAGAGATTCGCCCGATTGCGGAGAAGATCATCACGCTGGGGCGCCGTGGGGATCTTCACGCGCGGCGCCAGGCGACGGCCTATCTCTACGACACAAAGGTCGTGAAGAAGGTCTTCGATGACATTGGCCCGCGAATGAAGGACCGCCCGGGTGGGTACCTGCGGATTACGGGAATCGAACCCCGCAAGGGTGACGGTGCGAAGATGGCGTCCATCGAACTCATGGGGTTCGTGGAAGCCGCTCCGACTCCGCGTCCTCAGCGCATTACGGCCAGCCCCGCCGTAGCCGTCGCCGAAGCGCCAGCGAGCAGGACTCGCCGGGCCTCAGCAGCGGAAGCGCCCGAGGCGCCGGCTGCGGAGGCCGCAGCGGAGGCCGTCGCCGAGGCGGCGCCTGCCGAGGCTGTCGCCGAGGCTGCGCCTGTCGAGGCTGCTGAACCGCAGGGGGGCGAGGCTTAACAAGGTGACCGCGAAGCGATTCGCGGCGACTGTGAGTTACGACGGCGGCGGGTTCGTGGGCTCCCAACGGCAGCCAAACGGTCCCACCGTCCAGGAATCACTGGAAACCGCGGCGGCAGCGCTCTTCGGCGCTCCCGTACGCGTGGAACTGGCTGGACGAACTGATTCGGGCGTCCATGCCGTTGGCCAGGTGGCGGCGTTCAGCGTGGAGACGCGTTTGGACGCAGCGACGGTCGGGAGGGCGCTCAACGCTCACCTGCCCGGGGATGTGGCGGTACGCGACGTGCGCGAGGTGGCCGAGGGTTTCGACCCAAGGCGCCAGGCGCGGAGGCGCTGGTACCGCTACACGGTCTGGAATGGCGAAGCGCGGGAGCCGCTCATGCGCCGGGTCGCATGGCACGTCGGGGGGAACCTCGATCTGCCAGCGATGGGGCGAGCGGCCGAGGCACTGACCGGGACACGGGACTTTCGTTCCTGTTCCGGGCCAATCGAAGACGGCCGGACGTATATCCGGACGGTCTTCAACGCAGGATGGAGCCGCCACGGCGACACTTTCCTGTTTGATATCGAGGCGAACGCGTTCTTGCCGCAGATGGTGCGCCGGATAGTCGGGGCACTGGTGCGGACGGGGCGAGGTTCGCTGGAAGTGGAGGAATTCGTCCGCCTGCTCGAAGGGGCAGAACTTGCGACTGTGGGACCGACAGCCCCAGCCCAGGGACTCTGTCTCAAGCGTGTGTGGTATGACGAGGGATACGAATGACGACAACGGTGCGCATCAAGGCTTCGGAAATTTACAAGGACTGGCAGGTCATCGACGCTGCCGGCCGCCCTCTGGGGCGCGTCGCGAGCGAGGCTGCGGCCCTGCTCAAGGGAAAGCACAAGCCGACGTACGAGCCCCATCTCGACGACGGCGATTTCGTGATCATCGTGAATGCGGGGCAGGTCAAGGTGACCGGCCGCAAGAGCGAGCAGATCAAATACCACACTCACTCGGGGTACCCGGGCGGCCTGAAGACGCGCAGCTACGCCGAACAGTTCGCGCGATTCCCGGAACGAGTGATCGAGCAGGCTGTGTGGGGGATGCTCCCCGGCGGCTCGCTGGGCGAGGCCATCTTCAAGCACCTCAAG
>DATCGT010000270.1:0-11256 GCA_036508775.1 Tepidiformaceae bacterium
GCCAGTCGTATTGTTCTTCTTCGCCTGGAACCTCCTCGGCGATGCGCTCGTGGATGTCTTCGAACCGCGCACTAACCGCCGATAGAGCAGCCGCCCCCGTCCGTACGGGCGGTACGGGTGCGGTTCACATTTTTGCGTGCAAGACATAAGCGATCCATGAGTTCGCCCGAGGGCGCGACGCAGCGTCGCCGGTGGGTCGAAGGTGTTTAGCCGGCGTCCAGATAGGAACACCGAAGAGACTCGGAGCGGCCCGAATAGCACCGCTGACGAGGCTGTCAGCCTCTGGGCGCGCTAGCCACGCAATAATATGAACCGCACCCGGGCGGTAGGGCCAGAACGCCCCCGTTTGATATACTCGCTTGGGAGGACCCACCGCCGCGTGAAAGTTACCCTCGAACGGCTCCCTGAGAGCCGCGTTCAGCTTGCGATTGAAGTAGACCAGGACCGCCTTGAGAAGTCTCTCGACGCGGCCTATAAACGTTTGGCCGCTCGTTCGCGCATCCCGGGCTTCCGTCCCGGCAAAGCGCCGCGGCACATTGTCGAGCGACACTTCGGTCGCGAAGGTCTCATCCGTGAGGCCCTCGATCGGCTCGTCCCCGACATCTACAACGAAGCTTTGGAGTCGGAAGACATCGACGCCATCGCCCAGCCTGAGCTCGAAATCCTCGATCTTGAGCCGGTCCGCTTCACCGCGACCGTCGCGGTGCGCCCCAGCGTCACCCTCGGCGACTACGCCGCGATTCGCATCGCTGCGGAGCATCCGAAGGTCACCGACGAGCAACTTGCAGAACAGATCCTGCTCCTGCGCCGTCGCTTTGCCATGCTCGCCCCGGTTGAGCGCGGAACGAAGTGGGACGACGTGATCACGGCTGACATTGAAGGCGAAGTCGAAGGCGAACTCTTCGTCAAGGACGACGAAGCGGAGTTCCCGCTTCGCGAAGGTCAGGTTCTCCTTCTCCCGGGCCTCGCAGAGGCGTTCCTGGGCATGGCAAAGGGCGATGCGAAGTCGATCGACCTCCAGGTACCGGACGATTTCCGCAGCGAGCGGATGCAGGGCAAACAGGCGACTCTGCGCCTCGCCGTGAAGGAAGTGAAGGAAGAACAGCTCCCGGCGGAGGACGATGAGTTTGCCGCCCAGGTGAACGCAGAAGAGTTCCCGACGCTGGCTGCGCTCAAAGAGCGACTTCAGGGCGATCTCCAGAAGGCCCTCCATGATGAGGCCGACGCGAAGCTCCGCAACGAAGCCGTCGACAAGCTCGTCGAAGGCGCTACGCTCGAATTCCCCCGGATCCTCGTCGATCGCGAAATCGACCACATCATCCAGGACAGCATGGGCACCGACCGTGCTGCTTATGCGAACTACCTCGCCCGCGTCGGTCGCTCCGAAGCGGAGTATCGCGAAACTCTTCGCGAAGCCGCCGAAGGACGCGTGCGGCGTTCCCTTGTCCTGAGCCAGCTGGCCGAGGACGAGAAGGTCGAAGTGACCGACGCCGATGTCGAAGCTGAACTCGATACCCTTACCGCCCCCATGGGCGACGATGCGGCCCGTTTCCGCGAGATGTTCGCCAGCACTGAGGGCCTCGCAACAATCCGCCGTAACTTTTTGAGCAGGAAGACGCTCGACCGCCTCGCTCAGATCGTTACGGCCGACGCTCCGAAGGCTTCCGCGCCCAAAGCGGCGGCTACCAGGGCGAAGAGCGGCAAGAAGAAGGAGACGCCCGAGTGAACCAGTCCCAGATGATCCCTCCTGTCCTGCAGGCAATGATCCCGACGGTCATCGAGAGCGGCCCACGCTCCGAACGTGCCTTCGATATTTTTTCGCTGTTGCTCAAGGAACGTATCGTCTTCCTCGGTACACCGATCGATGATCACGTTGCGAACTTGATCGTCGCTCAGCTGCTCTTCCTCCAGCGAGAGGACCCGGAGAAGGACATCAGCATGTACATCCATTCGCCGGGTGGAGTGATCAGTTCTGGTCTCGCCATCTACGACACGATGCAGCTGATCGAGCCTGCCGTTTCCACCATCGCCGTCGGCCAGACGGCTTCGATGGCGACGGTGCTTCTCTGTGCCGGCGCCAAAGGCAAGCGGTATGCGCTGCCCAATGCGACCGTGCACATGCACCAGGCGCTTGGCGGTGCCCGGGGTCAGGCTTCAGACATCGAGATCGCCGCGAAGGAGATCCTTCGCAACAACGAGATCATTCGTAATATCATCGCCAGTCATACGGGCCAGCCCGTAGAACGCGTAACCCGCGACTTTGACCGCGATTTTTATCTGGATGCCCAGGGTGCGAAGGAATATGGCTTCGTCGACGAGCTATTGGCGCGTCCCGAAGATGCCGTAAAGAAGAGCTAGGGGGACCACTGAGTGGCCGGCAACCGAACGAACCGTGTGCAATACCACTGCTCTTTCTGCGGAAAGAACCAGGATCAGGTCCGTCGGCTGATCGCCGGGCCCGGTGCCGTATACATCTGCGACGAATGCGTCGATCTCTGTCGTGAGATCATCGACGAAGAGACGGGCACCCGCGAAACGCTTGGCGCTGCCAAGGGCGTTGCGGCAACTTCCGAGCATCTAACCCCTCCGAAGTTCATCTACGACCATCTCAATGAGTACGTCATTGGCCAGGAACAGGCCAAGAAGGTCCTCGCCGTCGCTGTGTACAACCACTACAAGCGGATCGGCGCGGCACAGGACGGCGACGTCGAGATGGAAAAGTCCAACATCCTTATGGTGGGCCCGACCGGCACCGGCAAGACGCTTCTTGCCAAGACGCTCGCCCGGATGCTCGACGTTCCATTCTCTGTGGCTGACGCCACAGCCCTCACAGAGGCCGGCTACGTCGGTGAGGACGTGGAGAACATCCTTCTCCACCTCATCCAGGCCGCCGACTTCGACATCCAGAAGGCCGAGCGCGGCATCATCTACATCGACGAAATCGACAAGATCTCGCGAAAGAGCGACAACCCGAGCATCACCCGTGACGTTTCGGGTGAGGGTGTTCAGCAGGCGCTTCTCAAGATCATCGAGGGCTGCGTCGCGAACGTGCCACCGCAGGGTGGCCGCAAGCACCCCCACCAGGACTTCCTGCAGATCAACACCGCCAACATCCTTTTCATCTGCGGCGGTGCCTTCGAAGGTCTCGAGAATCACATCGAGAAGCGCCTGACTAGCGACCACGTCCGCATCGGCTTCCGGGCCGAGCGAGGATTCCGCGGCGCCCAGCGCTCTGACGAGTTGCTCACGCACGTCACCCATGACGACCTTCTCAAGTTCGGCCTGATTCCCGAATTCGTCGGTCGTTTGCCGATGGTTGTTGGTCTGACTTCGCTCGATGCGGATGCCCTGGTGAGGATTCTTACCGAGCCGAAGAACGCACTCGTCAAGCAGTTCCAGCGCTACTTCGCCATGGACGGCGTCGAGCTGGTCTTCACCGACGATGCTCTTCGCGCCATCGCCGAGACGGCCATCAAGCACAAGACAGGCGCTCGTGGTCTCCGTACCGTCATGGAAGAGTGCCTCATGGAAGTGATGTACGAGATCCCCGGCCGCGGCGACGTTCGCAAGTGCGTTGTCCACGCTGATTCGATTACGAAGGGACAGCGGCCTTTGCTGCTGACCCGCGGCGGACAGCCGATCGACATCAGTTCTGCGCCTTCGAAGGAAATGCCCCGGGGCGAAATCGCCTAAAGTCGCGGCGACGGGGCACAATCCCGGTCCTGGCTATTTCGGCTGGTAAACCAGTAAGACAGTCATTGCCGTTGCCAGGAAGCCTGCGACAGCCACCAGGATCTGCGGGTCGGTGAACACGATCTGGTCCGGTGCGTCGGTCGAGCGGCGACCGTTCAGCAAGAGCAGATACCGGAACAGCGCAAAAGCGACGAAGGGCAGCGTGATGGCCATCGCACCGTTGCGGGGGACCCGCTCGGATTCGATCGTGTAGAGCGCGTAGCCCAGTAGCGCGGCTGCGGCGCTGATTGTGAGCAACTGGTTCAGTACTTCACCCGTGTAGTGTGCGAGCGATGGCCGGTGGCTGGCTGCCTCCTCTCCCAGCTGACGGAACTCCGCCCATCGTTTGCTGGTTGCGAAGAAGAAGGCGCCAAAGCTCGTGCATACGTAGAGCCATGGGCTAATCGTCACGCCGATGACCGCTGCTCCAGCTACGGCCCGCGCTACCACCCCTGAACACAGGATGATGATGTCCAGGATCGCGACCCGCTTCAGGCCGAATGAGTAGGCGAGGTTCACGACGACGTAGCCGGTCAGGATGCCTCCGGCACTCAGGTCCAGCAGGAACGCAACCGGCAGACCGCCCAGGATCAGGACTGCTGAGGCTACCCATGCTACCCGGACCGGGAGTGCACCACTCGCGATAGGGCGAAGCCGCTTTCGTGGATGGAGCCGGTCCACTTCGCGATCGACGATGTCGTTGATCAGGTAGATGCCGCTCGCCACGAGGCACCACAGGCCGAACAACACACCGGACCGCCAGAGCAGGGGCCACCACGTGCCGGGCTCGCTCAGGTGCCAAGCCTCTCCCGCGCTGAATGCGAGGGCTGCGAACACCACCAGGTTCTTGGGCCACTGGTATGGTCGCAATGCCGCGAGTGGCATGGGCAGCCGGTCTCTACGCGACGCGCGGCTCGCCGCCTGACCCGGTTGCGTCACCGTCGCCACCTGTCCCCACGCCTCATCGAGCCCAGAGTAGCGTCGGATCCGGCTAGCGGCACGAGCGCGGCTTGCGTCCCCATGCTGACCATGCCTAGGCTTGCTCATGCCTCGCGTCCGAGCCGACCTTCTCCTGGTTGAACGTGGCCTCGCCGACACCCGCGAAAGCGCGCGGCGGCTGATAATGGCTGGCCGCGCGAAGGTCGGTACGTTGACGCTCGTGAAGCCGGCAACGCTCCTGGAGTCGTCGGTCCCGATAGAACTGACATCACTCGAGAGGTACGTCAGCCGCGGGGGACTGAAGCTCGAAGGCGCCCTCACCGCCTTTGACATTGACCCGGCAGGGCAGCGATGCCTCGACCTTGGTGCTTCAACGGGGGGGTTCACGGACTGCCTCCTCCAGCACGGCGCAGCCTCCGTACTCGCGGTCGACGTCGGGCGTGCTCAGCTTCACCAGAAGCTCCGACAAGATCCGCGGGTCACCCTCCGTGAGGGGATCAACGCAAGGGACCTTCCTGAACTCCCTCCGATCGACCTTTTCGTCGCGGACCTGTCGTTCATTTCCCTCCGTAAGGTATTGCCCTCGGTCGCCGAGCGCGTTCTCCCCGGGACGCGAGGTGTCGTTCTCCTGAAGCCGCAGTTTGAAGCCGGGCCAGCCGCGGTGCCCCGCGGCGGCGTGATCCGTGATGGCTCGGTTCATGCTCGGGTGCGTGACGAGTTCGTCGATTGGGCTCGACAGGAAGGCTGGGAGGTTATCGCCGTCGTCGAATCTCCTCTTCGTGGCGGTGATGGCAATCTCGAGTTCCTGGTGCATTTGCTGAGCCCATTGGCTGGCCACACGCCATGTTGAAACGGGTAATCGTCTTCCACGCCCCCCAGAGTGAGGGAGCGGCTGTCTTTGCTGGCCAGTTGGCGATCGAGTTCAAACGCCGCGAGGTCGAGGTATTGGTCGCCGATGTCTGGGAGCCCGCTCCAACCGCCGCGATCGAGGCCGCTGACCTGGTGGTCTCGGTAGGTGGCGACGGCACGGTTCTTCGCGCCGCTCGCATCCTCGTTCCCCACCCGGTCCCGATCCTCGGCGTAAACATGGGCCGCCTGGGCTTTCTTACCGGCATGAGCCCGCGCGACTTCTTCAACCACCTGGAGCGCATCCTCGCCCAGGACTGGCGAATCGACGAACGCGTCATGGTCCGGGCGGACGTTGCCGATCCGCCGGCCGGCGTTCAGCCCACCTGCCACGGACTGAACGATGTCGTGATGAGTCACCGGGCGCCGGGCAGGCCGATCTACGTCGAAATGACGATCGACGGGGCCCGCGTCGCGGTTTACCGCTGCGATGGCATCATCGTCGCCACCCCGACCGGGAGCACGGGCTATTCACTGAGCGCTGGCGGTCCGATTCTGACCCCTACCGAGCATCATCTCGTTGTAACGCCGGTCTCGGCCCACCTCGCGCTGGGGCGGTCCCTCGTCCTTCAGCCAGACTCGGTGGTTGATTTGCGGGTCACTTCCGATGACGGTGCCATTCTCAGTGTCGATGGCCAGGATGACGTGGTCCTGCCGGTGGGTGCCACGGTCCGGGTACGGATGAGCGAATATCGCGCCCGCTTCGTCTCGTTCCGCGATCCCACGTCGTTCTACTCAGATCTCGCCCAGAAGCTCGAGTTCCAGCTGTCGAGCACCATGAACCCTTCTCAGCGTGCTTGAGCGGCTCTCCATCCTCGATTTTGCCGTGGCCCGCTCGGTCGTAATCGAGCCGGGCCGGGGGCTGAATGTCTTCACTGGCGAGACTGGCGCCGGCAAGTCATTGGTGGTGGATGCTCTCGCTTTTGTCTCAGGCGGGCGGCGTGGTCGTGAGGTGATCGCCTCGGGAGCGGAACGTGCACAGGTCGAAGCGTCCTTCCGCGAGGGAGAAGCAGCCCCCTACATCGTGACTCGCACGATCGGCCTGGCGGGCCGGACGGCCGCGCGTATCGATGGGGAGCCCACGGCCGTGGAGATTCTCCAGGAACGGACCGGGCGCACGATCGACATTCACGGGCAGTCCGAGCAGCTTGCCATTCTGAAACCGGCGGTGCAGCTCGCGGTCCTCGATGGCTTTGCCGGTACCACCAGTCGGAGAGAAGAAGTCGGGGGCATCGCCCGCGACCTGCGCCGGGTTCGCCGCGAGGCCCGGGACCGGGCCACTGATGCCCGTGAACGCGAGCGATTGATCGAGACGCTCCGATTCGAATCAGACGAGATTGCGGCGGCCGGGCTCCTGTCCGGCGAAGACGAAGCTCTGCGCGAAGAGCAGGCCCGCCTCTCGACAACTGAACGCCGGCGAGATGACGTCGAGGCTGCACTCGCGGCACTGGACTCCGCCCCAGTCGGCGAAGCCGTCCGTGCCGTCACGGACCTGGTGGCTCGCGATGCCGAAGCCGGTGATCTCGCCGATCTGGCAGCCCTGGTCGAAACAGCATCGACCGATCTCGCCCGGGGACTTCGCCGTTATAGCGACTCCATCGATGAGGACCCGGGGAGACTCTCCGCGATCCAGGAGCGCCTCGACCTCCTCGCACGTCTGCGGCGGAAGTACGGGGACACCGTGGACGATGTCATCTCCTACGGTGTCCGCGCCAGTGAACGCCTGGCTGCGCTGACCGGCCTGGGGCAATCCCTCGAAGCGTTAAAGGCGGAAGAGGCGGCCCTGCTTGAGCGGCTCTCTCTGGCGGTTTCGGACCTTTCAAAGGCACGCAGGGCGGCCGCAGCGGGGTTGGTCCAGGCGATCGCCGGCGAACTTCCGAGGTTGGGGATGTCCGGCGCGAGTCTCGCCATCGGCTTCGCATGCGAGGATTCGCCGGATGGTCCTGCTGTTGCCCAGCCTGACTACGAGGTGGTCACTGCCAGCAATGAGAACAGCGGTGTCGCGGAGCCATTCCCCCGTGCCTTCTCTGAAACGGGCGTTGATCGCGTCGAGTTCCTGGCATCGTTCAATCTTGGCGAGGCCCCTCGCCCGCTTGCGGCCGTCGCGAGCGGCGGTGAGACATCGCGTTTCCTGCTGGCACTCACCACGGTGCTGGGTTCTGCAGCTGAGCCCCGGATCATCGTGCTCGACGAAGTGGACGAAGGCGTCGGAGGACGGGCAGGGGCGCTGGTCGGCGAGGCCCTTGCTCGCCTGTCCCTCAGGCACCAGGTGTTCTGCGTCACCCACCTGCCACAGGTCGCGGCCTTTGCTGACCATCACTTCGTCGTAAGCAAGCGGGCCGACGGGGCTCGGACATCGTCGGACGTCACGCGCGTTGAGGGCGAAGACCGGCTGGTAGAACTTGCCTCCATGCTGGGCGGCGTTACGCAGGCGAACCTTGCGGCCGCGCGTGACCTGCTGGCAGCAGCTGCACCGTTGTCGAAACGTTAGCTGTACCGCTCTTCTCGCCATGGGTCACCGTAGATGTGGTAGCCGTAGGTCTCCCAGAATCCCGGCCGATCACTCGCGAGGAACTGCAGTCCGCCAACCCACTTAGCGCTCTTCCAGAAGTACAGGTGCGGGACCACCAGCCGCATAGGCCAGCCGTGCTCCTCGGTTAGCGGCATTCCGTCGTGACTGTGAGCGAAGAGGACGCCATCCCGGAGGAGGTCTTCGAGTGGCAGGTTCGTGGTGTAGCCGCCATAGCTGTGCACCATCACGAACTTTGCTTCGGGTTTCAGAGTCAACTGGTCGAACAGTGCCCGGAAGGGAACTCCCTGCCACTCGTTGTCGTACTTGCTCCACGTTGTGACACAGTGGATGTCGCTGACATCCGTCGCCTGACCAAGGGCGTTGAACTCGTCCCACGAGAAGCTGCGCTCCTCGTCGACGAGTCCCCAGACGTGGAACTTCCAGTCGGTCTTTGGGTCTTTGATGCGCGGGATCGCACCGTAGTGAAGGACGGGCCAGCCGGCCGTCAGGTGTTGTCCCGGTGGCAGGCGAACCTTCCCATCCGGTCGGACTTCCCGGGTCGTCGGTTGTGTCATGCGTTCTCTCCACGACCTGCGCGCTCCAGCGTCCCGATCAGCGTAGCCGTTCCTAAATTGCCCTGTCACGAAAGGTCTCTTCATTCTCTTCCCCTGGCTTTGGCGACTGGTGGGATCCCGTTGCGTACACTGGAGAGGTGGAAGATGTCTCAGCGCCGCCCGCACCGGTGTCGCCGGCGGCGCGAAGGGCCAGGATTAGACTCAGCGATGGGTGGTTCCTGCTCCTTGCGCTCCTGGTAGTCGTCGCTGACCAGCTAACCAAATGGCTGGTGCGAGGTAATGTCCCGTATGGTGGCGCATGGCCTTCCGCCAGCTGGCCCATCAGGATCGTCCATTTCACCAACAGCGGGGCGGCGTTCGGCAGCTTCCAGGGAGCGGGTCCGCTGCTCGCGATCACCAGCCTGGTCGGCGTGGGAGCCGTCCTGGTCTACTTGTTCAACCCGGGGTTTGCTCACCCGATCATGCGAATCGGGTTTGCATTGATGCTCGGGGGAGCCACCGGCAATCTCATTGACCGCGTTGTGAATGGCGAAGTGGTCGATTTCATCCATCTGCCCTACTTCTGGGCGTTCAACGTTGCTGACTCTGCGATAACGATTGGTGTACTTCTACTCATATGGGCGATGACAAAACAGCCATCAGGGAACTCGACGCTCGCCACCTGATTGCCGCCGGCTCCGGCCGGATCGATGCAGTCCTTTCGGCCGCCTGTCCAGATCTGAGCCGCGCTCGGATCCAGCGACTCATCGCGGATGGGCGGGTGCAGGTGAATGGCAACACGGTGCGGAAATCCGTCCACGTTGCCGATGGGGACGAGCTGGATCTATCCATACCCCCGGTTGACCACCTGTCGGCTGCCGCGCCCATCGACCTCCCCGTTCTCTACGAGGACGACCAGGTCGTCGTCATCAACAAGCCCGCCGGGATTGCCGTTCACGGCGGGCCGGGCGACCTGTCGACGACCGTTGCCACATGGTTCGTTCAGCGGTACCCCTCCGAGGCTGCGAAGTTCGATGCTGAGCGCCCTGGCGTTGTCCATCGGCTCGACAAGGACACAAGCGGGGTACTGATCATGGCGAAGACCCCCTCCGCGCAGGCGGCCCTAAGCGCTGCTTTCGCGGAAAGGGAGACCGACAAACAGTACGTCGCGATTTGCGACGGGTCGCCGGCGCGCGACCGCGCTGTCGTGGAAGCCGACATCGGCCGCCACCCGGGCGACCGCACGCGGATGGCGATCTCTCGGCGCGGGCGAGCTGCCCGCACCGAATACTCAGTGCTCGCGCGCGGTAATGACCAGGCACTCCTTCTCGTTCACCCGTTCACCGGCCGGACCCACCAGATCCGGGTCCACCTGGCTGCAGTGGGCATCCCTGTCAGCAGCGACCGGATCTACGGTAAGGCCGGCGCTACCCGTCACCTCTTGCACGCCTGGCGTCTGGTGGTGCCGCATCCCGCGGGCGGTTCCCTCGCTGTGACCGCACCGCTTCCGGCCGATATGCTCGAAGCCATCCATGTCATGGGCGCCGATAGCCCGGCCGCGCCCTACTCGGTTCCGAACCCGCCTGTCCGCACGGAGGATCCAGTTTGACCGTCCGCACACGCTACGCGCCCAGCCCAACCGGCGATCCGCATATCGGCAATATTCGCTCTGCCCTGTTCAGCTGGGCGTTCGCGCGTGCCAACGGCGGTCAGTTCATCCTCAGGATCGAGGACACCGACCGGAACCGCTTCGTCGAGACCTCGGTAGATGCAATTTGCGAGAGCCTTCGGTGGCTCGGCATCGATTGGGATGAAGGACCTGGCGTTGGCGGTCCTCATGAGCCCTACTTTCAGTCGCACCGCTTGCCGCTGTATCAGAAGGCCGCGGATTCGCTCGTGGAAAATGGGCACGCCTACCGCTGCTTCTGCACTTCTGAGCGTCTCGATGCAATGCGTGCGGAACAGGCAGCGCGGAAGCAGCCTCCTGGATACGACGGTCTCTGCCGCGACATCGCACCCGTGGTGTCGGCTGACCGCGCGAAGCGGGAACCCTTCGTCATTCGCTTCAAGATGGATCGTGAGGGCACCACCGTCCTCCACGACCTCGTGCGGGGCGATGTCGTCTTCGAGAACGTGCTCCAGGACGACTTCGTGATGCTGAAGTCGGATGGCTTCCCGACCTATCACCTCGGCGTTGTCGTCGATGACACGGAGATGGAGATCACCCACGCCATCCGGGGTGACGAGTGGATTTCCAGCGCCCCGAAACACATCCAGCTCTATGCGGCCCTCGGCTGGGAGCCGCCTGCCTGGGTCCATCTCCCGCTGATCCTCGGAACTGACCACAAGAAGCTCAGCAAACGGAGTGGCGACACTTCGGTCATGGACTACCGCACCAATGGCTATCTGCCAGAGGCGATGATTAGCTTCCTGTCATTCCTGGGCTGGTCTCTGGATGACAAGACCTCGATCGTCACGCGGGAAGAGCTGGCTGCGAGCTTCACCATCGATCGCGTGGTCCCGAATCCTGCGATGTTCGACATTGAGAGGCTCAATTTCCTCAATGGACACTTCATCCGTGAAATGGACGAATCGCGTTGGCACGCGACTATC
>DATCGT010000271.1:0-2156 GCA_036508775.1 Tepidiformaceae bacterium
GAGATCTATTGTTGTCCACGAAAGCGAGCGGTTCCACACCGGCGCGGCGCAGGCCCGCGAGCGTACGGCGCCCCAGATTTCCAGCGCCGAAGAGGAGAAGATCCGCTCCGGGGCCGCCGGCGAGCCTGTCGAAGAGCGTCCGTTCCTCGCGGGATACCGTGACCGCCGCATCGGCGTCTAGTTCGGCCTCCAGCCACTCTGGCGTCACGACTCCATGTGGCGGAACCCAGCTAGGGCTGCTCACGGCTCCACCGGGGGAACGATCATGTTCTCCAGGAACTCTTCGCGATCCAGGTACGGCCACATGTCCTCCAGCGGCTTCGAGACCACCGAACCATCAGGGCGCACCTGGGACTGGACCCTGGGCATCCGGTCCTCGTCGGGCGCGACCACCACCTCACACACCCACGGCCCATCGGCGGCGAGCACACGACGAACCACTGCTCGCGCGGTTCGGGGGCTCGCCGTGCGAGACGTGGACAGGCCATACGCGCGCGCAACGCGACGGATGTCGGGCAGCGTGAGGTCGCTGGAGCCGTCGGCGCCGGTGAGACGACCGAAGTGGTGGCTCTGCGACTGGCGAATGCTTGCGTAGCCGGAGTTGTTCACGACGAAGAACTTAATGGGCAGGCGCAGGCGGTTGATGGTCTCAAGCTCCTGGACGTTGAACTGGAAGCCTCCGTCGCCATCGACGCAGACAACTCTCTTGCCGCCGGATGCAAGGCAGGCACCGATAGACGCGGGCGGGCCGAACCCCATGGCGCCTGTTCCCTTGTTGTGGAATACCCGCTGGCCCGGCTTCACCTGGAGCGCGGACAGGAAAACCTCACATGCCGATCCCGAACTGCCGGGGAGGATGACCTCGCCGTCGGCTAGTTCGTCGGAGAGGATCTCCGCGAAGCGGTACATGCTCAGCATGCCGGCTGCACGGGCGACACTCGTGCTGGCGGCTGTGACAAACGGGTACTTCACCCGCCACGTACGGCACCTCTGGAGCCAGGCGGGGCGCTCCACAGGATCCGGCCCGAGCGCACCTGCGAGCGCGTCAAGGAAATCACCCGCGTCCGCGCAGACGGTCAGGTTCATGGTCGGAGCGAGCCTCTCGATTTCGGCTGCGTCGATGTTCACCATGACCTTGGTGGCGCCTCGGGCGAGCCCCTGAGGGTCGTGGGCGAGCAGATTCACGTCAAGTCGTGCGCCCAGGGTCAGAAGGAAGTCACAGTTCTGGAGGGTGAAGTTGGCCGCGCGCGAAGCCAGTGTGCCCGGGGTGCCGAAGCACAGCGGATCGGCCGTCGGGAGAAGGTCGACGCCAAGGCGGGTCGTGAGGACCGGAATGCCGGTCTGCCTAACGAAAGACTGGAAACGCGCGACCGCCCCGGCGATGCGGATCCCGTTTCCGGCGAGCAGAACGGGCCGCTCAGACGAGCGCAGCGCGCTGGCAACAGCCGACGCCGCGTCCGCAAGCGCGGCTGCGGTTGAGACACTGGCGAAGGAGGGCTCGAGAGCTTTCCACGAGTCACCTGCCCCAGCAAGTTCGTCCGGGTCGATCCTGGCAGCCTGCACGTCCAGAGGGATGTCGATCCAGACTGGGCCCGGACGGCCAGCCTGAGCGAGATGCACGGCCGCTTCCAGGTGGGCACGTATCTCTGTGGGGTCAGTGACTGTGACAGCGTACTTGGTGATCGGTCGGACAAGAGAACAGATATCGACTTCCTGGGGCCCGAGTTGACGCAAGTGCGGCCCCGGCTTGAGATCCGCCCGTTTTGCCTGTCCAGACACAAAGAGGCAGGGCGTGGAGTCCAGCCAAGCGGCGAGAACACCGGTGATCGCGTTGGTGGACCCGGGGCCACTGGTGACGAGGGCGGCCCCAAGAAGCCCGCTGACGCGCGAATAGGCCTCGGCGGCGACGGCACTGGCCTGCTCGTGGAGGTTGTACACGCAGCGCAGGCCGGGTACGTGGCCGATCGAATCGTTGAGATGCATTGCGCCCCCGCCGGGCACCATGAAGATGTGGCGAATGCCGAGGTCGCTGATGAAGCGACCGACGTAGTCCGACAGCTTGACTGTGCTCATGGGCGGGGCGGGCGCTTCGCGCGGACCGAATCTAGCGAGCCCCCCGCCAAGAGCGCGTCGACGACCTCGCGCACCGAGCCTCC
>DATCGT010000272.1:0-10977 GCA_036508775.1 Tepidiformaceae bacterium
AGAAGCCGTTGGCCAGGCCCGAAATCTGCTTTGCGAGCCGCCCCGGCTCACGCAGCCGAGCCATGACCGCCCCGGCCGCAAAACCAGCGACGAGAGAACTCCCGCCGGTTCGTTCGGCCACTGCCGCGAGGCCGACCAGGAGCAGGATCGCGAGTCGCACCTGGAGGCCCCACCCGCGCTTCCGCGAACGCCGCCGCAACGTCAGCGCGAGAGGGCGAGGACGCACGCGCTCCGCGAGAACCAGAGCCGCGATCGCCAGGGCAATGATCGCCACATCGCCGCCGAGCGCCTTCGGTATCGCGCCGGCGCCGACGAGCGTCAGTGGCATCACGAGGACAGTGGTGGCATCAGCGAGTGCGATCCATGAAGTAAGCAAGAGAATGTGCGAACCCTTCAGTCGGCGCTCTTCAATGATCGGGAAGACAACGGCTGCCGAGCTACCTGCCAGCAACACGGCAAGAAGCGTTGGCTGTCCGACCCCAAACGTGGCGTCGATCCCCCAGCCAAGCGGAATCGCCGCTGCGATGACCACGACCTGGGCCAGCCACCCGCGTGCGATTCCCTGCCGAAACCCGGGTGACGCAAAATCAACATGGGTACCGGCGGTCAGCATGAGCATTGCGAACCCCATGCTGAACATGAACGGAAACGGCTGCGCATTCACGTTCAGAACGTCGAAGCCGGTGCGCCCAAGGATCGCGCCCGCGGCGAGTTCGCCGACCACCATCGGCGCGAGCGGACGATTCCCGGCCGCCAGCAGCGGTCCAAGCAGCCCGGCCATCACGAGCAGAGTCAGCCGCGCAAACGTCGTATCCACCGTCGATCCGTTGTTCGCAGGTTGCCACTCACTATAGCGGCCGGATGCACCTCAATCCGCGACCTCCCGGAAGACGGCCCCCCGGTGGGAACACTCCCCCCATCCGGTTAAGCTGGCCAGACCAGACGGGGAGCGAACGCTTGGATTCCACCCTCGATCAGTCGTTTGGACTGGCGGTAGCACTCGGGATCGGCCTGCTCATCGGTATTGAGCGGGAACGCAAGAAGGGGCGCAGCGCCGCCGGGATCCGGACGTTCGCGCTGGTTGCTGTCCTCGGCGGCGTCACGAGTCTCCTCGGCAATGTCGCGCTGTTCATCGGCGGCGCGTTCATTGTGGTCGCGGCAATCGCCAGCTATTTCCGAACCAGCGGACAGCAAGACCCCGGCCTGACAACCGAAACGGCACTCGTGGTGACATTCTTCCTCGGGGCGCTGGCTACCGAGAACCAGGCGCTCGCCGCGGCGCTCGGTGTACTCACCGCTGGACTCCTCGTTTCCCGGTCAGCGCTACACCACTTCGTTCGTGACATCCTCACGGAAGACGAACTGCATGACCTCCTGCTGTTCGCCGCTGCCGCGGTCGTGGTCTGGCCACTCCTCCCCGACGAGACTGTCGGCCCGTTTGGCGTCGTGAACCCGTTTCACATCTGGCGGCTGGTGGTGCTCGTCATGGCTGCCAGCGGAGCCGGGTACTTGGGGCTTCGCACGCTTGGACCCCGGTTGGGGTTGCCGCTGGCGGGACTGGCGGGCGGGTTTGTCTCGAGTGTCGTCACGATCGGGTCGATGGGACAACGAGCCGAGCACCAGCCAGAAGTCCGTGGTGCCGCGGTCGCTGGCGCCATCCTTTCGACGGTGGCCACGTTCATCCAGCTCGCGTTCGTCCTCGCTCTCACGAGCCGAACCACACTGGGACACCTCGCGATACCCCTCGCGATGGGAGGCACGGCTGCATCCCTCTGGGGCGTGACGGCGGCTCTTCGGAGCCGAACCAGGACTGCAACGGATGAGTCCGCGGCTTCGCGCGCCTTTGGCCTGAGAGGGACCCTGCTGTTCGCCGCGACCGTTTCGTGCGTCCTCTTCATTTCGGCGGCCGCCAATCAATGGTTCGGCAGTCGAGGAGTGGCTCTGACAGCCGTGCTCGCCGGATTCGCGGATGCCCATTCGGCTGCGGCCTCGGTCGCAGCCCTGGTGGCCTCGGGAAGGCTCAGTCCTTCAGCGGCCGTCCTGCCAATCCTGCTCGCCCTCACGTCCAACGCCATCACCAAGGCCGTCTTTTCCTTCGCCGGCGGAGGAAGTTGGTTCGCCAGCCCAGTCATCGTGGGTCTGGTCCTCGCGATCGGTGCGACGTGGCTGGGCGCTGCCCTGCCTGTGAGGTTCTGACCAAAACCAAGGCCATCCGGGCCTGACCCACGGGTATAGTTGAACGCATGAGTGAACATCCCCACCTTGTACCGCCCCGCACGAAGCCCTTCTCGATGAAAGGCCACACGCCGGACCAGACCGGCGACATGACCCGAGAACAGGCGCTGGAAGCGATCGTGGCACTCCGGCTCCGGCTGAATGAACTCCAGGACAAGCTCTACGCCGACAAGCGGTTCGGACTGCTCGTGGTGCTGCAGGGAATCGACGCGGCGGGCAAAGACGGGACCATCAAGAGCGTGTTCCAGGAGATCGGCCCGCTCGGCTGCGACGTCGTGAACTTCGGTGTGCCCACGCCAGAAGAAGCGGCCCACGACTTCCTCTGGCGGTACCACCTTCACGCACCCGAACGCGGCAAGATCATGATCTTCAACCGCTCCTATTACGAGAGCGTGCTGGTAGAACGGGTCGACAACCTCGTCCCCGCCGAGACCTGGAAACGCCGATACGACCAGATCAACGCTTTCGAGAAGTTGCTAGTCGATGAAGGAACGATCATCGCCAAGTTCTTCCTTCACATCTCCCGCGAGGAGCAGCGCGAACGCCTGCAGGAGCGAATTGACAACCCGGCCAAACGCTGGAAGTTTCGCTCGGGAGACCTGGCGGAGCGGCAGCATTGGGACGCCTATACGACGGCATTCGAAGACATGATCACTCACTGCAACTCCGAAGCAGCGCCGTGGTATGCGGTCCCGGCAAACCACAAGTGGTATCGCGACGTGGTTGTGGCGCAGGCACTGATCGACCGACTGGAGAGCCTGAAGCTCCGCTATCCTCAGCCGGAAGCAGGTATCGAAGGGCTCATCGTCGACTGAGGTAGCGCCGCTACCTTCCTGTGAACTTGACTCGGCTATCATGTCCGGATGGTCACAAGTCCAGCCGACCACATCGAAGTCGAATGGCAATACGAAACCACCGACACCGCCGCGGCGGCGCGCTGGTTCGAAGCTTCCGTCGTTTCAGGTTATGTCGTGACTGTGGGCCCCACCAAGGAACAGCACGACACCTACTTCGACACTTCCGATTGGCGGATACACGGCGCCGGATACACCTGCCGCATCCGAAGGAAGAAGGACGGCCCCGAAGTCACTCTCAAGTCCATGGCGGATTCGTCCGGCGGCATGCGCAGCCGCCGCGAAATCAACGAAGCGGCGGGAAGCGATTCGCCCGACGCCATCGCAGCCTGTCCGGGCCCCGCGGGCGAACTCATCCGGGCCATCGTCGGGCGCCAGCCGATCGAGCCCATCTTCTCGCTCTGGACTACGCGGCGGATCTTCAACCTCGCGGACAGCGATGGCCCCCTCGCCGAAATCGCGGTCGATACGGTGGTCATCCCCGTCGAAGGCCAGGACACGCCGGCGACTCTTTCAAGGGTAGAGGTCGAAGTCGATGCGACTGGTGTCGACCGCGCCCGGCGCTTCGTCGACCTTACCGTGGCGACCCTCGGCCTGTTGCCCGCAGACACGTCCAAGTTCCAGGCAGGACTGGCCGCGACCGGACATGTGCCCCAGACCGAAAAACGAAGGTTCGGGCCCGACCGCCCAACCGATGTCATGACGGCCGGCGAGGCAGCCTTCGCTATCATGCGACGGCAGTTCGCGACAATTCTCGCGAACGAACCGGGCACGAGGCTTGGAGAAGACATCGAGGCGCTCCACGACATGCGTGTGGCGACGCGCCGGCTGCGCGCGCTCATGAGCGCGTTCCGTCCCTATCTCCCGGCACGGACGGAGTCGTACCGCGTCCAGTTCGGCCGGGTCGCAGCAGCCCTGGGCGAGGTTCGTGACCTGGATGTCCAGCTCGAACGCTTCGCGGAATGGCGGTCTGAACCCGCACAGGACCAGGACGACCCCCTCGCACCCGTGGCCGCCATCCTCGAAGCGCACCGTGTCGCGGCGCGACGCCGGATGCTGAGGGTCCTCGATTCGCGATGGTATGCCTCTCTCATCGAGCGCTTCTCATCGTTTCTCCAGCGGGGCCCCGCCCGCAGCTTTGCGCCCGGCCGTATCGCCATTCTCGCAGCTGCCCCGGACCTGCTTGAGCGGCGCTATCGCCGCGTCCGACGCCGCGGCGACGCGATCAGGCGGACCTCTCCACCGGCGGATTACCACGCGCTACGAATCGACTCAAAGAAGCTCCGCTACGCCGTCGAGTTCGTCGGGCCGCTCTATGGCCGGCCGGCGATCGCGTTCAGCGAGCGTGTCACCGCGGTCCAGGACGTTCTCGGCCTCCACCAGGACGCCTATGTCGCGATGGCCAGTTTTCGTGAGCTGGCCATCGCCTATTCGCGACGGCTCTCGCCGGACACCATCCTGGCAATGGGAGCCATCGTCGAACGATACCGCTCGGACGCGGAGCGGCTCCGTTCAAAATTTCCTTCGGCCTATCGCCCCCTCCGTGGCAAGGACTGGCGTGAGTTGCGGCGCGTCATCGAGAACCACCGTCCGCCGACCCCCTCACCAGCGACGAACAACACTACGAGGCCACCCAAGGTCGACACTGCAAACCCGCCAAGTTCCACTTCTGATTAACGGATTGTTATCAACAATCCCTTGCACCACTCGCCGCCTGACCTTCCACTACAATCATGGCGAAGCAGGTAGCGCTGGCCCTCAAACCGGCTGGCCAAATATGAAGGGTCCGAAACATTTGGCACTGAGTCAGTTGGCGTCCGGCTCATCGGAAGAGCAGCCTGTACCACCCGTCGAGTGGGATCTCGATTCCCCGGATCTCTACCTTAACCGCGAGCTGAGCTGGCTGGAGTTCAACGAACGTGTCCTTGCGGAGGCACTCGATGAGCGCAATCCGTTGCTGGAGCGCGTGAAATTCCTCGCCATCACTGCCAGCAATCTGGACGAGTTCTATGCGAAACGCGTCGGCTGGCTGAAACGCTCACTGCACAAAGACGCGGGCTTTCGGACCGTCGACGGTCTGACGATCTTCGAACAGTCCGGCCTAATCAGCGGTCGCTGCATTGCTATGCGGGAAGCGATGAGCAACTGCTGGGCTGCTGTCCTGGCGCCGGCCCTCGCCGCCAACGGTGTCCGGGTGATTCGTTACACCGACCTGGACGCGCCAGCGCGGAACCGTCTGACAGCCTATTTCGAAGAGTCGATTTTCCCAATCCTCACGCCTCTCGTGGTCGACCCCGCCCATCCCTTCCCGTTCATTTCGAGCGGAAGCCTGTCGCTCGGCCTGAACGTACGCCATGCGGCGAGCGGGCAGGACCGCTTCGCCCGGATCAAAGTGCCGCAGAACCGCCCGCGCTTCATAGATGCCGGCGACGACCGTCTGGTTCCCATTGAAGACCTTATCGCCGCCCACGCCGGGATGCTCTTCCCCGGAATGGAGATCACCGAATGGCACGCTCTCCGCGTGCTCCGCAGCGCTGAAATGGGCAGCCCGGGAGAGGAAGCGGATGACCTGCTCGAACTCATCGAAAACGAACTGCGCCTTCGCCGACTGGGGGAGGCCGTCTCTCTGGAGGTCGCCCGAGGGCTTCCCCCGTCGAGGCTCGAACTCCTGCTGGAGGAAATCGAGCTTTCGGAACGCGACGTCTACACCACCGACGGATTGCTCGGTCTCAGTGATCTCTTCGAGATCGCGTCGTTGCCTATGCCCGGACTCTCCGATCCCCCGTTCACCCCGGCCGTTCCTTCGTCCTTCTCGCAGGTCATCAACGGGATTCCGCTCTTCGACCTCATCCGCGAACGCGACATTATGGTGCATCACCCATACGAGTCGTTCGACGCGACGGTCGCCCGGTTCGTAGAGGAAGCAGCCGAAGACCCGTCAGTGCTGGCCATCAAGCAAACGATGTACCGGACTTCACCGGATTCCCCGATCCTGGCATCGCTGATGGACGCGGCCGGCCGCGGCAAGCAGGTGGCGGTCGTCGTCGAGCTGACCGCCCGCTTTGACGAGGCCAACAACATCGAGTGGGCACGCAAGCTCGAGGCCGCTGGCGTACACGTCGCCTACGGCAACCCGAACATGAAAATCCACAGCAAGATCAACCTCGTGGTCAGGGAAGAGCAGAGCGGCGTAAGGCTCTATGCCCACATCGGGACGGGAAATTACAACTCTCGCACGGCCCGCGTCTACACAGACCTAGGGCTCTTCACCGCCGACCCGCGGATCGGCGCGGACCTGATCCGCGTCTTCAACTACCTAACCGGCTACGCCGACCGGCTCGACAGCCGCGAGTTGCTCGTCGCTCCGACCAACCTGCGTCACGAGCTGGAGTTCCGCGTCCGCCGCGAGATGGAAGCTGCCCGCCAGGGTAGGACCGCGCGGATCGTCTTCAAGGTGAACGCCATCGAGGACCGCGAATTTACGCACCTCCTCTACGAGGCGTCGCAGGCAGGCGTCCAGGTGGACCTGATCGTTCGTGGCATTTGCCGGTTGCGCCCCGGAATCGCCGGCCTCAGTGAGAACGTCCGGGTTGTCAGCGTCATCGGCCGCTTCCTTGAACACTCCCGCGTTTACATGTTCCACAACAATGGCGAGCCGGAATTCTTCATCGGCAGCGCCGACATCATGAAGCGGAACCTCGACGAGCGCGTTGAAGTCCTCACGCCCATCCGCGAAACGGCGCACAAGGCCCAGCTGAACAGTCTGCTGGAGACGTTGCTGGCAGACACCCGCCAGGGCTGGCACCTTGAAGATGCCGCATGGTCTCGCGATGAGTCGAGCATGGCCGTCGGAACCCACGAGAAGCTGATGCGCGAGGCGCCCTTTAGCTGAATCAGTGCCTCGGCGCGAGAATGTAATAGCCGGATCACGCCTGACTGTTAACATTGGGCGAACCGCGTATCGGCCTGCCCGGGCGTTCCACGGCATCCCCCGCACACGGGGACAGCCCTGCCGACCACGAGGCCCGCCCGGCCGACGCGACACCCGGCCCATGGAGCCCATCTTGGACGTGCGCCGCACCGTTGCCATCATCGACGTAGGCTCGAACTCTGTCCGGCTCCTCGTCGCGCGCGAACTCACCGACTCGGCATTTGAAGTCCTCGACGAAGAGCGATTTGACGCGCGGCTCGGCCAGGGGCAGGTGAACGGGATGGTGGCGCCCGCCGCCTTCGAGCGAGGACTTCGGGCCATGCGTGTGATGTCTGAAGTGGCTCGCTCTCACCACCCGGACATGATCACTACAGTCGGCACCGAGGCGCTTCGCCGAGCGCCGAACGCCCCCGAATTCATCGCGACCGTCAAAGAACAGGCAGGTCTTGAAGTCCGCCTGCTTTCCGCCCAGGAGGAGGCCTACGCAAGCTTCCTAGGAGTTGTTAACAGCACACCAATTCGCGACGGCAGCATCGTTGACCTCGGTGGCGGGTCGCTGGAGCTAATCAAGGTGGAGGAGCGGTCCCTGACCAGCTACCTGTCAGTGCCCCTCGGATCCATCTACGCCACCCAGAGGTACCTGAAGCACGATCCACCGACCCGGTCCGAACTGCGAGAACTGCGAAACGCTGTCCTCAACGAACTCGGCAACCAGCGACCCTCGCCCGTGCTCTACGGCGTCGGCGGAGCCATTCGAAACATGGCGAGGATCATCCGCCAGCGCCGCGGCTACCCGCTGCGAAGGATACACGGGCTGATTCTCAAGGCCTCCGAGGTCGAGGCCCTTCGCGACTCACTTGTTGCGACGGACGCCGAAGGCAGGTGCAAGATCCCGCGGGTCAGCGACACCCGCGGGGAGTACCTTCACGCAGCGGCGGTGGTCATCGCTGAAGCGATGCGGCTGGCCTCAGCGAAATCGCTCGTCATTTCGGGACAGGGTCTCCGCGAGGGGCTCGCATGGCAGGCGCTCCGGGGCGAATCGCCTGTCCTGTCCGATGTCCGGGCAGCATCGGTCGACGGACTGCTCCATTCAAACGGAGTGCTCCCCGCGAGTGCAAGAGTCGTGGCCGAAGTCGCCCGCCAGCTCTTCGACGCCACGAAAACAGTCCACGGACTCAAACCCATCGATCTCGAACTCCTGCTGGCAGCTGCACGCCTCGCTAGCATGGGTATCCACGTCGAGTACTACGATCGTGACCGCCACGCCCAGTACCTGGTGCACAGTGGTGACCTTCACGGCTTCAGCCATCGAGAGATCGTGCTCCTGGGAGCCCTCGTGCGTTGTGCTGATGGCGGCCCCCCTGACCTCTCACCCTATATGGAGGTTATCGAGGCTGGGGACCAACGCCGGGTCGCGCTGATGGCAGCGATCCTCGGCGTCGCCCGCGCCATTACGCGCCGCACACCAACCCCGGTTGTGAGTACAGAGGCCAAACTCCGCCGCAAAGTCCTGCGGGTTGAACTCGCGGCACACGAACCCGTAGACGCAGAATTGCTGGCACTGGAGCGCCAGCAGAAGCGCTTCGAATCAACACTCGGGATCGCGCTGAAGCCCGCGTTTCTCCAACTCGCCTGACCGGTTCCCGATACAGCCGATCGATCATAACGATAACAATGGTCACCTACTCTGCGCATGGCCCCGCAAAGCAAAGTCAGCGCCGGCCTCGCTCATTTCCCCCCTCAGGGGCCGGTGCTGACTTTGCATCCTCGGGCCTGGAGACGTCGTTGCTGAGCCAGCCAGACCTCCTGCCACGAACACCATCGATTGGAAATGTCCGAATAGGACCCTGGCACTTCGAACTCTGTGCTGCCGGGCATTTCAGAATCCCACCAGTGATCGCACAGCCCCTCTTTTGTTTTGAGGGCTCAGAGGTCGGAGCAGCGATGGAAGACGATTGCTTCTACTTGCTCATCGACCACCGCCTGGAGACAACCCGGTCAGATGTGGCCCGCGTCGAACTCTGGGAAAGCATCGCCCCTGTCGACGCCGGGGATCCGGTACTGCTCCTCATCTGCGACGCCACGCTCTCCGTCGGAAACGTGACTACTGCTTCCCAGTTCAGTGCTGTCGTGGCAGACCTCCGGGCTCGGGTCGCCCTGCGCTAACAGCCCGTCCTCGATCCATACTGAGACATGCAACTTTGCCTGGTCCGACATGCGATCGCGGGAGATCGCGACCCGGATCGCTACCCCGATGATGGTCTGAGACCCGTTACCGCCGACGGCGCAGAGAAGATGCGCGTGGCGGCGGCAGGCTTGAAGACGCTGTTCGTCCCGGATTTGATCCTCTCAAGCCCACTGCTGCGCGCCCGCCAGACGGCCGACATCATCGGCCGTGCCCTGAAAGTCTCGGACATCCGATCGTGCGATGCCCTCGCGTCGGGCGATGGACGGGCGCTCCTCGAAGACCTCGCCCACCTCGGGCTCAAGCGCGTGCTCGCGGTAGGGCACCAGCCTCACCTTACGAACATGCTCTCGCTGTTCCTCGCGGGCACCGAGGAAGCCGTCGTCTCAGAGATCAAGAAGGGCGCAGCCGCGCTGGTGACGTTCGACGACGCGCCTCAACCGCATGGCGCGCGCCTCGAGTGGCTTATTCAGCCCGGCACGCTCCGGTCTCTCGCTAAGGCCTGACGCGAGCGCTATCCATGGGGACCGACCGAGGCGACCGCCCCGAAGTGAGAGGCAGTGAGCGAGAGGAGTTCTGGAAGGGCTTCGACCGCGAGGTCCAAGTAGTCGTAGACCCCGGGCGCGACCGAGTGGCCGTAACCGCCCTGCCTGACGAAGACAGTGGTGACCCGATTCCCGAGAGCCGCACGCATCGCGGCGTGAATGCGCGGCTTGTCATCGACCATCACATAGTGCCGTGCGGGAAACGCCTGCTCGACCTCATCGATGTGCGCTTCCTTGTGATCGAACACAAATCCCCGCTTTCCGAAATGCCCGGCCAGTCCCGCCATCTTCAGCTTGTGCAACTGGAACTCAACGTCTCCATCACACAGCAGGATCGGCAGCCCCATCGTCGAGAGGTGTGCCAGTACCTCCGCGGCGCGCGGATAGACAAGATCGGCGAACGGGAAATCCCAGAGCCGCTGCTCGACATCCGCACCGATGAGCCTGGATCCGCAGGCCACCCCGTACCGCCGAGCGGTCTCGGGCAGACTGACGATCCCCGTCTCCTCCCGGACCTCCTCGTACAGCTGCCAGAACACCTCGCTGCCGTGACGGGGCGCGCACTCATTCAAGATGTTGGAGATCCGAACCTTCAGTTCATCGTGGTCGACCAGCGTGTTGTCGAGGTCGATGAGGAAGACAAGATCGTGCATGGTCAAACTCGCCACCGCGCGATCGTCTCGTGACCATGGCGGCGCCGGCAAGGGCAGGAAGCGCCGCATCGCCAACGACGACCTCGCTCCCGAAGAGTGGGCTCTGTTCGTCCGGGGCTGGGCGCGCAACCTCCTCGCCGCCGTCGACGGGGCGCTCTACATCTGCATGTCCACGAAAGAGTGGGGATCGGTCTCACTCGCCCTCGAAGAGCTGGGCGCCCACTGGTCAGACACGATCATCTGGGCCAAGGACCGCTTCGTCCTGGGCCGCGCGGACTACCAGCGCGGATACGAGCCCATCTGGTTCGGCTGGCGCGAAGGCGCGAAGCACCACTGGTGCGGCGACCGCAACCAGGGTGACGTCTGGACCATCGCTCGCCCGTCAGCGTCTGACGTCCACCCGACGACCAAGCCGCTCGCCCTCGTCGAACGCGCGATCGAAAACAGCAGCCAATCTGGCGACCTCGTCCTCGACCTCTTCCTGGGTTCTGGGTCGACTCTAATCAGCGCCGAGCGGACCGGACGGACCTGCTTCGGGATGGAGCTGTCGCCACACTATTGCGACGTCGTGATC
>DATCGT010000273.1:0-4910 GCA_036508775.1 Tepidiformaceae bacterium
CTACATCATCGTGGTTTCCGCGTCCCGCTGATGCCGTACGACGCACGGGCCTATGCCCCGACGTTCACCGAATGGTCGATCTTCGCCGGTGCGGTGGCGCTGTTCCTCCTCCTCATCTCGATCTTCGTGAAGTTCTTCCCAATGGTCTCGGTCTGGGAAGTCGTTGAGCACCGCGGGCCGGAGCCGGACGGGTCGGAGGCTGTTCACCACCCCGCGGCCCCACGCATGGAGGCGCCCGTGGCGCCGGAGGTTGCCTGAAATGAAGACGCGCAGATTGCGTTTGCGAATAGGGGCCTGCCTTGTCGCGGCGGCGGTGGCGGCGCTCGCATCGGTTGGTGGCGTTTCCGCCGCGGGTACGCAGCAGGCCACGCTTGTTGTAACAGCGCCGGCGACTGCCAATCTCGGCGACCAGGTAACGGTCACTGCGAAGCTCACTTCGGCTGCCGGGTCACTCGTGAAGGAAACGGTCCAATTCGCCATACCGACGACGTTCCTCAATGGATCGGGTGACATGGTTGTCGCGCAGGCGGTGACCGACGGCCAGGGCCAGGCGTCAGCGACGTTCGAGGCCCGGAGCACCGGGGCCCTGCAACTGAAGGGTGTGTTCGCGGGTGACAATACTTACGCGCCCGTGACGGCTGCGGCCTCATCAACGATGACGGTCACAGGCAACCAGCAGCTGTACGTGCCTGACATCGGTATCGCGCTGCGCGGGCTCAACACAACGCCGACAGGCCAGGCCACGGGTTTCGCGCACTGGTTCCTGAGCGGCTGGCCTATCGGTGCCGTGTTGACCCTCATCTGGTCGATGTACGCGACGGCGGTGTACTTCATGTCGCGAGTTGTTGCGGAAGGTGAACGAGCCACAGAGGTGCAGTCATGAAGTTCAAGAAGCACTGGCTTCCGCCGGTGATCTTCGGGGGGGCGGTCCTGTCGTTGAGCCTGACGGTTCTGACGATTGGGGCAAGAAGCCCGTTCACACACGCGAACCTGGATTCAAAGCCGACAGGCGACTACAACCGCACGGTTCAGACGCTGATTGGTCCTGCCCAGCCGCTCCAGGCGCATGCGGTCAGCGGCAACAGCAGCGGCGCAGTCGGCGGTGGTAGTGCTCCCGCCGTTAATACAGGCGGGGCGATGACTGCTCCGCACGGGGACCTGACCCAGCAGGGGCAGGCGCTGTTCTTCGGTCTCGATTGCGCTTCGTGCCATGGGCTGCAGGGCGCTGGCGGCGTGTTCGCCCCGATCATCCAGGGGGTGAGCGTCACCGACATCCAGACCAACACCAGCGCGGGTCCGGGAGGGATGCCGAAATTCGCCGGTCTGACCGACCAGGATGTGCAGGCGCTCGCCGCATACCTGAAGTCCGTCGTGCCGGGCAGTAGCGGCACCGCGACCCAGTCGGCGACGACGGGTACGGCCGCACCGGCGGCGGCGACTACCGACGTAGTGGCGCTAAAACAGACGCCGGCATCGCTGGCGACCGACGATGCGGCCTGGTCGGCGGCACAGGTGACGACGGTGCATACCGACGTGATCCCCGAGTCGAAAGCTACCGGGCCGGTCGACGTCAAGATGCAGGCGCTGTACAGCGCCACTGATGTCTGGTTCCGCTTCCAGTGGAGTGACCCGACGCAAGACGCCTTCAACGTCTGGCAGTGGGACGGCACGAAGTGGACCTCACCGTCCACGACGTCCGACAGATTGTCGTTGTACTGGGAGATTCAGCCGGTCGCGGACTTCGAGGCGCGGGGTTGCCAGGCGTTGTGTCATAAGGGCGCCGGGGATCCGATTTCCAAGTGGTACATGATCGCCCCGAATCCGACCGACGAGCTGGACAACTGGCAATGGACGGCATCGACTTTCGCCGCGATGGGCGGAGCGAACAACCTCCACATTACGGGCGTCAACATCGGCGACCCGACGAGTTCGTCGTACCGCGGATCGGCAATCGTCGCTGACCCGAATACGGGCGGTGGGACGGTCTCGAACACGAACGCGACAAAAGACGGCCCGACGATGATGCAGGATCCGACAAAGCAGCCGCTTTACGGACCCGGCTACCTCGCCGTCAGCGAGGCTGTCGCCCTCGACGTGTCGAAGCTGAAGGTCGGCGCCCAGGTCCCGAAAAGCGAACTCGCACCGTTCCAGGGTGAGCGCGGCGACATCGATGGCAAAACGAGCTATGCCAACGGGCAGTACACCGTCGTGTTCCATCGCAAGCTGGATACCGGCTTCCCGGATGACGCCAAGTTCACGGTCGGTGGCACGTTCACGTTCGGACTGGCGGTCTGGAACTCGCTCGACCAGGAGAACCATACGGTTACCGGCCAGGCCTACCACCTGAAGCTCCAGTAGCTTCGTCCGGCGGCGCGTGGGCAGCCTCTCGCCCATTTGCTGCCGGACGGCTCCTTCGTGCTGTCGAAAAGGCGCCCCCACGGGGGCGCCTTTTCACGAGCGAATGCAGGTAATTGCCGCATGCGGCTACGTAATGGGTGCACTGGATGGAAAGGCATTTTTACGCGATCCAACGATGTTACATGTGGGTGAGAAAGCTCAGTCTGGAAGTCGTCGGCGGCTTCGGCCGGCGGCATTGATCTGGCTCCAGGCGGCTGCTGCTCAGGGTCCCCGCGAAGGGGAGCGGGAGCCGCTGAAGAATAAAGGGAGAAGGACTTGATCATGGGGAAGAGGTTCCTGGGGTTAGTAGTGGCGGTCACAGGCGTGGCCGCACTCGCGGCCGCCTGTGGCGGCGGTGGTAGCAGCAGCGGAGGGGGCAGTGCTCCGTCGTCCGCAACAGCCGGACAGGCCGCGACGGCGGCGCCGACGACGGCGCCCACCGATGTGGTCGCCCTGAAGAAGACGCCAGCCTCGACCGCGACTGATGACGCGGCGTGGACCGGCGCGCAGACGACGACAGTCCATACGGATGTCGTCGCAACGTCGAAGGGTACGGGGCCAGTCGACGTGAAGATGCAGGCCCTCTACAGCGACACGGACGTCTGGTTCCGCTTCCAGTGGAGTGACCCGACGCACGATGCCTTCAGCGTCTGGCAGTGGGACGGCACGAAGTGGACCTCACCGTCCACGACTTCCGACCGCCTTTCGCTGTACTGGGAAGTTCAGCCGGTGGCTGACTTCGAGGCGCGAGGCTGCCTCGCACTCTGCCACAAGGGGACTGGGGAGACGATCGACAAGTGGTACATGATCGCCCCCAGCGCCACTGACGTACTCGACAACTGGCAGTGGACCGCATCCACCTACGGCCCGCTCGGACAGGTCAACAACAAGAAGCTCGTCGGCGTCCAATCGGGCGATCCAACAAGCACGACGTATCGCGAATCGGCCATCGCTTCGCTCCCGCAGACAGCAGGTTCGGGACCGGTCTCGAACACGAACGCGGCCAAGGACGGTCCGGCGATGATGCAGGACCCGACGAAGCAGCCGTCTCTCGGACAGGGGTACCTGGCTGTGACCGAGGCTGTTGCGCTCGACGTCTCGAAGATGAAGGTCGGGGACCAGGTCCCGAAGTCGATGCTTGCACCATATGCAGGTGAAACGGCGGACCTCGACAGCAAGACGACGTACGCGAATGGCCAGTACACGGTGGTCTTCCACCGCAAGCTGGACAGTGGCTACACCACCGGCAGCCACGTGAAGTTCACGGTTGGCGGAACGTTCACATTCGGACTCGCCGTCTGGAACGCGCTCGACCAGGAAAACCACACGGTTACCGGCCAGGCCTACCACCTGAAGCTCCAGTAGCTTCTTCGTGAAGTCCGGGGGCGAGTGAGCAGCCTCTCGCCCACTCGCCCCCGGAGCACCTTCTGCTTTGTCGTATCTGGCGCCCGGCGTGGGCGCCTTCTTTGTGCAACGAAGAATCGCCGGAGGGGGGCGACCGGCGTGGAGATGGACAAGGCACGGCTGACAGCGGATGGCTGTCGAGCCCGTATGATTGCGCCGCCGTTCTAGCCGTAGAACAGAGGCTACTGTCTACCGATAGCCGGCCAGATGGGCGTCGAGCATCCAGGCACGCTTTTCGAGGTCGCGCAGGACCTGGATGTAGATGTCCTGGGTGACAATCTCGTCGCCCATGTCGCTGGCGAAGCCGCGGATACGCTCGCTCGTCGCGATGAGCCGGCTTCGCATGGCCGCCGAAAGCGTCTCCCATTGCTGGCAGTCCTGTGGAAACGGGCTGAGGCTGGAACCCTCTACGACGGACTGGATAGTGCCGCGTGCCTTGCCCCCGAGTGCAACGAGCCTTTCAGCGACCAGGTCGGCGAACTCGCGAGCCTCGTCGGAGATCGTGTCGAAGAGGTCATGCAGCCCGGAGAAGTTCGGTCCGCGCACGTTCCAGTGCGCCTCCTTCGCGGCGGTGGAGACATCGATCAGGTTTGCCAGGGCGGCGTTCAGGCCGTCGATGATTTCAGAACGACGGAAGTCACTCATGCTGCTGGCGGGCAGCGCGGGCGGTCGCTCAAGAGTTTGCGTCATGGTCGAGGGTCCTTTCGTGGCGGTGTCATCTCTCCGGCTCCCGGTCCCAGCAAGACGAGTGTCCCCGGTGGCTACATCGGCGTCTCTGGCCGTGCGTTCCCAAAAGCGAAGCCTGACGGCCCTTCCGGGGGTGATGGTGCCGCTGACAGTCAGATCGGCTGCACGTGGGGGTATGAAAAAGGCCCTCGAAGGAGGGCCTTTTAGATTCGGGAAGCTGGTCGGGGTGCCCAGATTTGAACTGGGGGCCTCTTCGTCCCGAACGAAGCGCTCTGCCAGGCTGAGCTACACCCCGCCGAACCACTATCGTACCAGTCCGTTGCCTAGAGCGAAGGGTGGGCGCGCCCATCTTGTCCATAGCGTGCGCCCGCATGCCTACAGCAGATTGCGTCGCCGATAGCGGACCACAAATACGGCGGTTG
>DATCGT010000274.1:0-4378 GCA_036508775.1 Tepidiformaceae bacterium
ACAATATCAAGGCGTCGGACATTCATCTCTCAAGCGACGACCTGGCCAGCCTGGACTAACGGTGCGCCGACCGCGGAAAGCGGTGCGCCTGCAGGCCGAATGCTCGTGCACGCTCACCTGAAGGGTCGGGCGACGCGGTTACCGAACATGATCACGCTCGATCTTTCCGGTTTGTCCCCTGGGTCAGCCCGCGAGCGTGTCTTCCATCGGCAGGATCAGGGGCGGCTCGAGCAGGAAGCTGAGCTTCGCCATACGGGCCAGCGCGGCGCTCATGGCCGCCTCCGTCGTGGGCTTCACGGAGATGACAAACGCCAGGTTGTCGGCGTCCTGGTGGGGCTCCTCGAAGACCGTGTCGATGTTGATCTTCTCTTCGGCGATGATGGTGGCCAGCCTCGCGATGATGCCCACCTCGTCCCTCACCAGGAAGCGGAGGAAGTAAGGGCTCCTGCCAGCCTCGCCGTGAACGTTGGAAGTCTCCTTCGGAGCCCAGTAGCCGAAGGCGGGCGCGCGTAGCGAGCTGCCCTGTCGGAGGTCGCGGGCGGCGCTCATGATGTCGCTGACGACGGCAACGCCGGTCGGCGCGCCGGCGCCGCGCCCGTAGTAGAGCGTGTCTTCGCCGTATTTGCCCTTCACCCAGACGGCGTTGTACGAGCCCTCTACCTTGGCGAGCATCGCCGCCTGGGGGACTAGTACGGGGCGCACGTAGAGTGACAGGCTTTCACCATGGCGCACTCCCGCGGCGATCAGGCGGATGGTGTAGCCGAGGCGGTGCGCGTACGCGAAGTCGGTAGGAGTGATCCGGGTGATGCCGTCGCGGAAGATGGCATCGGTGGCCACCCGCGCGCCGAAGCAGAAGTTGGCGACGATGGAAAGCTTCGACCGGGCATCGTAGCCTTCGACGTCGGCCTCGGGCTTTGCTTCGGCATAACCCCGCCGCTGCGCTTCGCTGAGGATGTCGGCGAAGGGGGCGCCGGTCCTCTCCATCTCGGTGAGGATGAAGTTGCAGGTGCCGTTCAGGATTCCGTAGACAGCCTCGATGTGGTCCGCGGCGATGCCCTCACGCAGCGCGTTCAGGATCGGGATGCCGCCGCCTGCACTGGCCTCCAGGTGGAGCGATGTCTTGTTGTCGCGCGCCAGCTGCGCCAGCTCGGCACCGCGCTGTCCGAGAAGCTCTTTGTTTGCCGTAACCACCGGCCGGCCAAGGCCGAGCGCGGTCGTCTGCACTTCGTAGGCGATGGTGGTGCCGCCGATCACTTCAACGACGATGTCCACCTCCGGATGCTCGACCGCTTCGTGCCAGTCGCGCGTCAGCAGACGCTTTCCGGTCGGAGTGTCCACCTCCTCGCGCTTCTCGACTTCGAGACTGGCCGCCGCGCGCAGATGAAGTCGGAAGCCCAGCTTCTGCTCAAGCTCCGTTGCGTTCTCATCGAGAATGCGGATGGTCGCGCCACCCACCGTCCCCATTCCCACAATCGCAATGTTCACGTCAGGCATAGATCCCTCAAGTTCCCTGGCAGGCAGGCGGCGCTGGATGCGCTCGCCAGGCATCGTGTCGAATGATACGGTCGGGACCCGCCTCGCGCCCGGATGGATTCACTGGCCGGCCTGGGTGCGGACATTGCCGTGCTCCTCCGGTCGCCTGCTGTCCGCGAGTGTCACCGCAGTGCCTCCGCCGCGGCATCCTGAATCTGCTAGAATGAATGATGTGCTTCACGTTCTGTGATGGCACGCTCCCCGGGAGCGCCTTCCTGGCTTGAGTCCAAGCTCGCTGAATCACTGGCGCAAGTAAATGCCTTCGGGCTTCTCTTCAACGTCCGCCCTTTGGCCTCTCGTGTTCTCGCCGCGGAAGCGCTTTCTTCCAGTGCCTCTAAAGGGCACGTCAGCTACAGAAGGATGCCCCTTGAAGATCTACGTAGGAAACCTGAATTCGACCACCGACGATGCGCAACTGCGCCTGGCGTTCGCCTCGCATGGCGAGGTGAGCACCGCCAGCGTGGTCCGCGACCGCGATACGAGCGTGTCGCGCGGGTTCGGATTCATTGAAATGCCCGGCGCGCCCGAGGCCCAGGCGGCAATCGCCGCCCTCAACGGCACGGCTCTCGACGGGAACATGGTCGTCGTGAACGAAGCGCACCAGCCGGGCGTTCGCGCCAGCAAGTAGCCCGCCCTCCCGGTCGCGTGAAACGCGGCCCTGCGACAGTGCTTCGGCGGAGACTTCGGTCAGCAGCGCCTCCGCCGAGCACAGCTACTTTCGAGCCCGAACCTGGAGGTCGTACTCGACCATGAAACGCGACACATCCCTTGGGCAGCACGACGATGAGGAGGTTGCGAGCTACGCGGCCGAGGCGGAGTCCGCGGCCCTCGATGACCCCGTCCGGATGTATCTCAGGGAGATTGGCCAGATCTTCCTGCTGACCGGTCCCGACGAGAAGCACCTCGCGCGGCAGCTGGAAGAGCGTAACCACATCAACGCGATCGAGGAGGCCTACCTTGCCACCTACGGTCACCCGCCATCGGCGGCGCGCATCACGGTCTCGCTACTGGAGCAGTGGGGCGGGCTCCTGCCTGTCTACGAGGCCGTGAAGTCGTACATCGACCGATACGAGGAGCTCGCGGCTGCTCGCACTCCAGAACGGGACGAGGATGGCCAGGAGGTCCAGGCACGCGTGCCACGCTGGTGGACCCCGGAAGCGTCTAAGCTCAGCGGGATGAGCCCCTCCGAGGTCGTCGCGAACGGCCAGTTCCGTGGCCTGGTCGACGGCGAGATCGACTCCTATCTCTGCCAGTACGCAGCCGTCGAGCTTGAAGGCCACGATGATCAGTTCCAGCACGAAGTCGTCCACCTGTCGACCATCACCCACATTCTCGCCTCGTGTCTCGCGAAGATCGCCGAAGAAGTCGGGAATGAAGACGAACTCGTCCCGCCCGTGGACGGGCTCATTGAGAAGCTCTCTCACCTCGAGGACGAACTCCGTCACCTGTACGACGCCCTGAAGCGCGAAGGAAACCGCGCTGAGCAGCGCCTGGCCGAGGCGAACCTGCGACTGGTGGTCTCCGTCGCGAAGAAGTACATCGGCCGGGGCATGTCGCTGCTGGATCTGATCCAGGAAGGGAACATCGGCCTCATCCGGGCGGTCGAGAAGTTCGACTATCGCAAGGGCTACAAGTTCTCGACCTATGGCACCTGGTGGATCCGCCAGGCAATCACACGAGCGATTGCGGACCAGGCCCGCACGATTCGTATCCCGGTCCACATGGTTGAAACGACAAATAAGCTCGTCCGCGTCACCCGGCGCCTCGTACAGGAATACGGCCGCGAACCGACGAGCGAAGAGATCGCCCGCAGCATGACGGACACCGGCAGGCTCGACACCCCGACCTACACGGCTGAGCGTGTCCGCGAACTCCAGCGGATGACCCTCGAGGCCATCTCACTCGAAACGCCCATTGGCTACGAAGGGGACAGTCAGCTCGGCGACCTCATCGAGGACTCGAACGCGATCGTCCCGATTGAAGCGGTCTCGGAGCAGCTCCTGCGCGAACAGGTTGAGGATGTCCTCGCGAGTGTTACGGACCGTGAGCGACGCATCATCAAACTTCGCTTCGGCCTTGAAGACGGCCGCAGCCGCACGCTCGAAGAAGTTGGGCATGAGTTCGGCGTGACCCGCGAGCGTATCCGCCAGATTGAGGCGAAGGCGCTCCGCAAGCTCCGCCACCCGAGCCGCAGCCACAAGTTGAAAGCGTACCTGGACTAACCGAGAATCTCGTCACCCCGGCTGTAGTCGTCTTCAAGGCGGAGTGTGGTGCCGACTTCTGGCGTGGAGACATCGAGGATATCGCAGTCTACTGACCTGCCCCCGACTCCCATCCCTCCGGCCGACCTCTCCTACACCACGTCCCGGGACTCTACTTGTCACTCCTCGGGAGAGAACAGGCGCGAGATATCGCATCCCCTGGGTTTTCGGCTTCAAAGACCCTGTTGAAAGGCCGCCTTCGTCAGACCATCAATCAGCACTTAAGATTCCTCGCGATGCTGGGCGCGTGTTCAATCCGCGAAGACACCCGCCACGTGGCGCGAGAAGCATGGCCAGAGTAGAAGCCACCAACTTGAGAAGATGGGACGACGAGGTCTGGCCCGGGGGGAAGAGGGATGGATGGGGAATCGAAGCTGATCGAGGGCGAGATCATTCTGTACCGGACCGCAGAGGGTGCGGCGCGGATCGAGGTCCTCTACGAGGGCGAGACCTTCTGGCTCAACCAGCGGAGGATCGCCGAGTTGTTCGGCGTCGAGGTCCACACGATTAGCTACCACCTCAAGGAGATTTTCGCGTCCGGCGAGCTGACCGAGGAGGCAACTGTTCGAAGAATTCGAAGAGTT